>JAIRMO010000028.1 GCA_031258625.1 Spirochaetaceae bacterium
AAACAGATGGCCTGGTCTGATGATTACTTGGAGCGGTTGTTGTTTCATTCCTCCTTTGCTTGTGAAGTCCCGACCGAAACATCTTCGGCATAATTTATATGCGCTGGCCCTGTACCCCCATACAGGATCAGGGCATAGAAATTCGCGTCCTCCTCTTTTGGGTGCATTTCCGGCGCAAAGCGCCGGAAACCGGGCTTTCCGCTCCAATTCCTTACGGTATTTCCGCTTCAATCCCTTGCGCGTTTCCCGCGGGAGCTTTTTCCCCTGCTGTGATAGCGGTAAACAGGCTGCAGGCGATTCTATGCGTTTATCCTGTACCCCCATAGGGGGTTTCAGGCCCCCATAGCGGGTAGCGGGGAGGGAGGGCCGCTCCCTCCTCCGTCCTCATATTCCCCCTTAGAACCCCCTATGGGGGCCTGCATAAACATACGCAAAGGGTCAGACCCCGGGGGTGTTCTTACATAAATATACGCAAAGGGTCAGACCCTTGACGTATATTTATGCAAGCCCCTTCGAGGCCCCCCGTGGCGGGCGACGCGCTACCCGGGGCGGGTAGGGTCCTGCCGGGGCAGACTGTGTCAAAAGTCATTGTCCTTCGTGCATATAGCGTTGTTTGCTTTTTATACGGCTTTACAACGCTATATATAGTGGTGTCATTTCGATTTTTTGACTTTTGACACGGTCTGGGGGCAGGACCCCCTTATGGGGGCGCCGTCACCTTGACATTATACGGGCCGCTGGTATTATAAGAGGTAATTGGGCCTGTTCCAAAACCCGGTTGGTTTGCGGCGTAGTATAGGGAATTAGAGACGGGGGGCGCGGCCTTATGCGGGGCTCCGGCATGAGCATCCCTAGACATACAATTTTTTGTTAAGGAGTTTTATGATGAAACGGTTGTGTGCGGTAGTGGTTGTCCTGGTCATGGCGGGCGGAGCGGTTTATTCCGCGGGACCCTTCTTCGGCGCGAAAGCGGGGGTGGGTATCGGGTTTCATGGAAACGGGAAGGACATGGAGGATATGGTTGCCTCCATAGAAAGCGTTGAGGGAGTTTCCGTGGATGAAACCTCCGGGGTCGCCTTTGCCCTGTCACCCTACCTGGGGTATTATTTCACCGATAAACTCGCCGTCCAGACGGAAGTCAATTTTATGTTCGGCCAGAAAAAGATCTGGGAAATAAGCTTTGGCGGGTTTTCAGGAGAAATAACGGGAAAATACACGTCCCTGGACGTTCCCGTTCTCCTCCGGTTTGATTTTATCAACAGGCCGGCCCTGTTCGGCGCCTTGGCGGGCCCCTATCTTTCCATCCCCTTGGGGGATATTGAAATCTCAGCCCCCGCGGCTCTTGTCCAGCCGAGCTCCCTCGAGGTGAAGCCGGACGGCGTCACCTTGGGCGTCGCCCTGGGGCTCTACGGCGGCTATCCCATAGGGCCGGGCCGGATTATCGGGGATGTCCGGTTCATCCTGGATTTCAATTCCCTAAAAGGGAAAGACTCCGGGCAAACGATGGAACTGATTAAACGCCGGGGGATCACCGTAACCGCCGGATACGAAATCTCACTGGGCGGGAACTAACGCCGGTTGTTTGGGGGCCTTGTCAGGGGGCCCCTGAACCCCTCCGGCCCTCACCTTGACGGAACCCCCGGACCTCCCCTACTATAAGGTATGAATGCCGAAGAACTCCGCGCCCTGTATATCGAATTTTTTACCTCCCACGGGCATACCCAAATTGAGGGGAAATCCCTGATCCCCGAAAACGATCCCACCGTGCTTTTTACCACCGCCGGGATGCATCCCCTGGTCCCCTACCTTTTAGGGGAGGAACATCCCGCGGGGAAGCGGCTCGTGGATTATCAGAAGTGTATCCGTACCGGGGATATCGACGCCGTGGGGGATCCCAGCCACCTCACCTTTTTTGAAATGTTGGGGAACTGGTCCCTGGGGGATTATTTTAAGGAAGGGGCCATCGAGATGAGTTTTGAATTCCTCACCTCCCCCCGGTGGCTGGGGATACCCCGGGAAAAGATCGGGGTAACCGTGTTTGAGGGGGAGGGGGCCATACCCCGGGACGATGAATCCGCCGCGGTCTGGAAGCGTTTGGGGATAGGGGAAGACCGGATCCGCTACCGGCCCCGGTCCGACAACTGGTGGGGCCCCGCGGGGGCCACCGGGCCCTGCGGCCCGGACTCGGAGATGTTTATCGATATGGGTAAGGAACCCTGCGGCCCGGACTGCGGCCCGGGCTGTTCCTGCGGAAAGTGGCTTGAGATCTGGAACGACGTGTTTATGCAGTACAATAAAAACGCCGGAGGGGAATATATCCCCCTGGCCCGGACCTGCGTGGACACGGGCATGGGTATTGAGCGGACCGTCACCATCCTGAACGGGAAGAAATCGGTGTACGACACGGAAATTTTCACCCCCCTCATCGAGGCGGTGGAAAAAGCCTCGGGCGGGGTGTACGGGGCCGACGAGGACCGGGACTGGTCGATCCGGATCATCTGTGACCATGTGCGGTCCGCGGTTTTTATTTTGGGGGACCCCAAGGCGGTCAGCCCCTCCAATGTGGGGGCGGGGTATGTGCTGCGCCGGCTGATCCGCCGGGCGGTACGGCACGGCCGCAAGCTGGGGATGGAGGGATCCCTGGCGTCGGTGGCCGCTTCGGTGATACAAAAATTCGCCGGCCCCTACCCGGAACTTGCGGAACACCGGGATTTTATCATCACCGAGCTTAATAAAGAAGAAGAAAAATTTTTGGAAACCCTTCAGAAGGGGGAACATGAATTTGAAAAACTCCTCCCCAATCTTTTAAAGGATCCCCGGAAGATCATGTCCGGCCGCCTGGCCTTTAAACTCTACGACACCTACGGTTTTCCCCTGGAACTCACCGAGGAACTGGCGGGGGAACGGGGGATGACCGTAAACCGGGCCGAATTCGACGAGGCCTTTAAAAAACACCAGGACCTTTCCCGGGCGGGGAGCGAGCAGGTGTTTAAAGGGGGCCTGGGGGACCAGGGGGAAATGGCGGTAAAATACCACACCGCCACCCACCTGTTGCACAAGGCCCTCCGTTTGGTCCTGGGGGATCATGTGGCCCAGAAGGGGTCCAACATCACCGCGGAACGGATGCGCTTCGACTTTTCCCACGGCGCCCCCATGAGTACCGGGGAGCTTGCCCGGGTGGAGGCCCTGGTAAACGAGCAGATCCAACGGAACCTCCCGGTTACCATGGAGGTGATGAGCCTGGAAACGGCAAAGGCATCCGGGGCTATTGCCCTTTTTGGGGAAAAATACGAATCCCAGGTAAAGGTCTATACCATGGGGGATTTTTCCAGGGAGGTCTGCGGGGGCCCCCATGTGGAACGTACCGGGATTCTGGGAAAATTCAAGATACAAAAAGAACAGTCCTCCTCCGCGGGGGTCCGTCGGATCCGGGCGGTTTTGGAATAGTAAAGAATAAAAAATTGTGCCGGCCTTTGAAACTTATGCCGGCCGTTGTTCATTTTATATAATACGGGTTAGTTCCCAAAGGATGAATATGAAACGGTTACTATCTGGTGGTTTGTTTTTTCTATTAGTAACAGCCGCGGGTTTTGCCCAGACGGATTTACAGGCTATCGCAACGGTAAATTTGATTAGAAGCGAGCCGATTATGGTCAAACAACTGCGGACCGAGGCCGAAAAAATCGAGGCCGGCAGGACCATGAGTACCGAAGAAAAACGGAAGCTGCGGCTGGAAATTCTCAATTTGATGATCGACGAGAAGCTCATTCTTCAGGCCGCCGAACAGGAACGGATCTCTATATCCGATAACGACCTGAACAACTATTTTCAGCAGATCCGATCCAGTATGGCCCAATCCCTGGGGAGGCGGCCCACGGACGCCGAATTCTCCTCGCTCCTCAAAAGCCAGACCGGAATGGAGCTTCCCGCGTACCGGGACCTGATCCGCAAGCAGCTTATCGCCCAGCAGTACCTCCGTTTAAAAAGGCCCAATCTGGAGTCATCGGTTCAAACGCCGACGGAAGCGGAGATCCAGAGCACCTATAATCTGTATAAAACCCAATATGTCCAGCCCGATACGGTACGGTTCTCCTATATCCAGGTTCCCCTGGCCAATGGGGCGGCTTCGGCTGAAAAAGCCCGGGCCCGGGAAACCGCGGACCGGATGCTCCGGGACATCGGTTCCAACCCCGCAAAGTTCGACGAAGCGGTTATCCGGGGACAGACCCAGGGGGCGGGGTATATTTCCGAAGAAGGCCGCTACCTTCCCCGGAACCCCCAGCTTTTGGATTCGGTGGGTCAGGAATTCCTCAACATCGCCTTTTCTTTGCCCCAGGGGGCGATTTCCGGGGTGATCGAGACCCCCCAGGGGTTTCTCATCATCAAAATTACCGGAACCTATGAGATGAAAACCCTTACCTTAAACGATGTGTTGTTACAGCCCGGCCCTCCCATGACCGTCCGGGAACAGATCGCGGGGACCTTGACCCAGCGGCGTTTGCAGGAGGCCGCCATAAAAGCGCAGGAAGAACTCATCGCCGAACTCCGGGCGAAAAAGAACGCGGTTACCATCCGAGATAATTTTCTTCTCAGCTGGTAGGTATGGCGTCACGGAGAAAAGGCCGGATCCTCGCCTTTCAGGCCTTGTATTCCTGGGAGGCCGCCGGGTTCCCCCCGGGGGAATCGTCAATTCCCGGGGATTTATTGGATTTTTCCTGGCTGGAAAAGACCCCCGACAAGGGGGTGTCGGACTTTTCCCGGCTTTTGGTGATAGGAACCATAGAAAACATCAATGCGGTGGATGCTATGATCCGTACCCATCTTAAAAATTGGGATTTTTCCCGGCTTAACCGGGTTGATCTCGCGGTACTCAGGATGAGTACCTATACCCTGATGTTTCAAGACGAGGTGCCTCCCTCCATCGTCATTGACGAAGCCATCGGGATATCCAAAGAATTCGGTACCGACGATTCCTACCGTTTTATAAACGGGGTTCTGGATAGTATCCGGAAAACGATTCAAAAAGAAAAACCCCTTCCCGATAAGGACCCCCCGGGGTAAATATGACCCGTCCGCTTTGGTCTCGGAGGATGTTTTTGCTTAAAACCGCCTGCATCCTGGGAGGAGGGCTTGCCCTGGCGCTGCTGGGGGGGATATTTTTTTTCACCCTCCATGGGGAAGGGGGGAGCGGGGAAGCCGGCGGGGATTTTCCCCGGATGCTGGCGGAATTTGACCTCCTGGCGGAGCGGCCGGAAGGGGCTTCCCCGGAAAGGCTCAATTCCCTCCTGGAGGGCCTTGAAAAAAAGGCCCTCAGCGTGGAGTCCCACCTTTCGGTCCTGAAACGCCGCAGAAACCTTGCCCGTTATTCCGGTTTCCCGCCGGAAAGGGCGGCGCTTTTTATCGGCGCCTATGGGGAAGCGGCGGCCCGGATCAGCGGGTACTTCCCCCACTCCGAACCCCTGGCGGCCCTGGCCGCGGAGGCCCTGTTTCTGGGGGATCCCCGGATCGCCCCGGAAACCGCGGAGGCCCTGGAGGATCTCCTTGCCCGGATTCGGGATCCCGCCCTCCGGCCCTTGGCATTAAGCCTCTACGTCCTTTCCGGAAAACTGGGGGATCCCCAAAGCGCCGCGGGTGTCCCCCAGGGGGAGGCCCTTTTTGCCTCGGCGATTCCCCTGGTTTCGGAAAAAGAGGGGGAACAATTTTTGGTCAACCGGGGGATACTCAGGCTCCTCGCGGGGGATATCCCGGGGTGCGGGGCCCTGGTTAAGACCCTGCTCGCTGGCCCCCCCGGGGGCGGCGGGGGATTCCCGGAAACCCCCTGGTCCCCGTCCCCGGAAACGCTCCGGTTTGGGGCGGAGTTTTTTTACGATTTTGGGGATCCCCTGGAGAGCGCGGAGCTTTTTTCCCGCTTTTCCGATGAAAAAAGCCTGGCCCGGCAGGCGGACGCCCTTTGGCTTGCGGGGTACGGCGATACCGCCCGGAACCTATGGCACAGCCTGACCCTCCCCCAAGACGCCGGAGGGGCTCAAGACCAGGATCGCATATCCCGGAGCCTCTACAACCTGGCCGCCACCGCCCCGTCCCCTGAGGAAAAAGCCGCTTACCTGGAGCGGTTTTTCGCGGAACAACAACCCGCCCCTTCCCCGGCCCTGACTTACGGTATTTTAGCCTACACCCGGCTCCTGGACACCCCCCGGGCCGTGGTTATTCTTGAGGAACAGGATCTAAAAAACGAGGGGCTTTTGGATTTGGAGTTACTTAAACGCCGCCGGGACCTTTGGACCATAGACCGGACGGTGGCGGAATTATGGCTCCTCCTGGGCCGGCATCCCCTGGATGAACGGCTGTACCAATGGGCCGCCGCTTATTTTGACCTCCAGAAACGGTACGACGAAACTGCGGTGCTTATCAAGACCGCCGGGTACAACCACCTTGGGGGGGGCTGGATAGACCTCAACCAGGGGATCCGGCTCATCCGGGAAGGCCGTCTGGACGAAGGGGAAGCCCTGCTCAGGGGGCTGTCCGGCCGCTCCTGGCAGGCCGACGCCGTTATCGCCCGGAGCCTCGAAGCCCGCCGTTCCAACGCCGCGGCCCTGGAGTATTACGAAACCGCCGCGTCCCGGGTGGGGGACAAAAAAAGCGCCGCCCGGATACAACTGAATATCGCCCGGTGCCTGCGGGCTCTGGGCCGGAACAGGGAAATTCGCCGGGTCCTGGAATTCGCCGGGGATTTGGACCCGGAAAACCTGAACGTCCGGCTGGAACTCCGCCGCCTGGAAAACCAGGGACTGTAACGCTAAACTTACCCCGCAAATTTTCACCCCTACCCTTGATCCGTCACTTCGAATTGTGGCGTTTTGAGTGGAATTTGTTTGAAAACTGAAGTTTTTATCAACCCATTAAAGCAAAACGGCCAGTCAAGCCCATATACTTTCTATGAGATCTTTACGTACATTAAAACAAGGGGTGTGGTATGAAATCCGTACCCGCATCAACAACCGGGAACCCCTGTTCCGCTTAGGGACAGGCGCCGCGGCGACTGTCCCCAATAAGGCCCTGGCCCTGTTTGCCAAGGTGTTCCGGGAGACGAAACTACGGTTTGTCTTCGAGGTCCGGGGGCTCTGTCTTGCGGATGACTGGCTGACGTTTTACATTAAACCGGCGGATGGGCTGGAACTACCCGCAATCATGAAGTGGCTGAAACAGGTGTTTGCCCAACGGTACAACCGGGCGGAGGGCCGGATCGGGCATATCTGGGGGGACCGGTATGGGTCGTGGATAATGGAGGGGGAGCCGGACGCGGAGCCCGGAGAGGGGTGGGGGAATTCGGACATCGATGCCCTCACCGGGGTCAGACCCTGTTGTACAGACATCGGGAGCGGATCTTGGAGTATGGACCCTGGGGTCAGACCCCAGGGCGGGAAAAACGCGGCGCCTCCCTGTTTTCCCCTCATTTCCCCCTTCTCCATCGTCCCTGCGCCCGGATAACCGGCGATAACCCGCCCATGTTTCAGATCATTCTCCGTTTTCACCCTAATTCGAAAGACCTCTTGGGGAAACGTCTGCCCTAAGGCCGGTAAAAAACCTAAATCGCGGGTCAAATTTGTCCTGCCGCCCCCGGATAAACCGGTTTGGTTTCATAAACGGTAAAACCGCCGGTTATATCGAAAGGGGACAAGAAACCGGATACGCGAATTCGTAATTTATTTACTTACAAATGAAAGATTTTCCTTGACTTTTTTAAGATATTTAGTATGTTTTAAGTGAAGAAGGAAATCAAAACCTTCATACCGGCGGCGCTGTTAAAAACACACGAAGAAGGAGAACTCATGACGGAGAGACACAATCGATTATTGGAGATCCTGGCGGCTAATCAACGGATAGAGGTAACCGCTTTGGCGGACTTACTGATGGTATCCCAGGTTACGGTACGTAAGGATCTGGATTACCTTGAAGCTCGGGGACTTTTACGCCGCGAGCATGGATACGCGCTTTTTGGTTCCATTGACGATGTGGGAAAGCGGATGGCTTTACACTATGAAATAAAACGGCGGATCGCCCGGGAAGCGGCGGTTCTGGTCGAGGAGGGTGAAACCGTGATGATCGAATCCGGGTCTTGCTGTGCCCTGTTGGCGGAAGAACTGGCCAATACCCGGAAGGAAGTAACTATCGTCACCAATTCGGCTTTTATCGCCAACCACACCCGCCACGCCCCCTACAGCCGGGTAATCCTCCTGGGAGGGGAATATCAACCGACCGCCCAAGTACTGGTCGGGTCCATCACCCGGCGTTCGGCGGAGGTCTTTTTCTCGGACAAGCTTTTTATCGGCGTCGATGGATTTACCCCCAAATACGGTTTCACCGGGAAGGATCATCTGCGGGCGCAAACTGTCCGGGACCTGGTGGAACAGGCCCAGCAGATAATCGTCCTCACCGAATCGGACAAGTTTTTCCACCAGGGCGCCGAGGGGCTGATACGGACCGATGAGGTGGAAATGGTCTTTACCGATGACAAAATCCCTGCGGATATAGAAGCCCATCTGACACAACGAAACGTCGATGTCCGCAAGGTAAAATCATGATGATCCTGAGTCCGCAAACAGGCCGGGACTATCCCTAACGCGGCCTCCGCTTCCCGGACTCGGTTTGTTAAGAAACAAAAAGTCTTTTTTTTGAAAGATTACTGTTTACAAACGAAATATTTTATAGTATATTTAAAAAAGTTAGCCACCTTAGTTTCGGTAATCCCACAGATGGAAATTTACCGGCTCGGGCTGAAGGGAAAATGGGGAATGGATATGGATACCTATGTTATGGGGATTGATGTAGGGGGAACCAAAATCGCCTGCGGCCTTTTTGACGAAGAGAAAAATCTTATTGCCCGGCGCCGTTGTCCCTCGGACCCCGCCCTGCCGCCGGAAGCCTTTTTTGACGGCCTTGTCCGGGAAATCCGCGCCCTGCTGGAGGAACAATCCCTGAGTCCGGACAAGCTCCGGGGAATCGGTCTGGGAATGCCCTCGTTTATCCGTTTTGAACAAGGCTATATCGTAAAAACCAGTAACCTGGTCAACATCCGGGATTTTCCCGCCAAAACCTATCTGATGGAAAAACTCCCCAAGGTCCCGGTTGTTTTGGATAATGACGCCCACGTAGCGGCCCTGGCCGAAAACCGTTTTGGGGCGGGCAGGGGGTTTAAGAATATGCTTTACTGTCCGATCAGTACCGGTATCTCCACGGGGATCATCATCAACGGCAAACTTTTCCGGGGAACCTACGGTTGGGCCGGGGAAACCGGACACATGATCGCCACCCCCGGGGAGGGCCTCCTCTGCGGCTGCGGTAACCAGGGGTGTTTTATGTCCTGGTGTTCGGGTTCCATGATCATAAAACACATCCGGAACTGGATAAACCAGGGGGAAAAGACCCTGATGACCGGCCTTGCCGGCGGTACGGCCCTTATTGATTGCTTCCATCTGGAAACAGCCTATGACCGGGGCGATCCCCTGGCGGTGAGGGCCCTGGATCAGATGGCCCGGTATCTGGGGCTGTGGTTTTTTAACCTCTATGTAACCTTCAACATCGACTGTTTTGTCCTGGGAGGGGGCCTCCTCAACATGGGGGACAGGCTTCTCGGCCCGGTCAGGAAGATATTTGACTCATACAACCGGAATGATATGCCGGTTTATTTTAAGCCCGCCGAACTTGCGGATCGTTTTGGGATGATCGGGGCGGCGGAGCTGATTTTTGAGGAATACGGGAGTTTAGCATGAATTATTTCGGCGAGCTCACCCCCCGGATGCACGAATTCCGGGAAGAGCTGCTTACGGTAAAGCCCTTCGTCTGCACCGAACGGGCAAAGATCACCACCGAAACCTATCGGGCGAATATGGATCAGCCCCTGGCCCTGCGCCGGGCCTTGATGTACCAAAACGTCCTGGCGGAGATGAGCGTTTTTATCGAACCCCAGACCCTGCTGGCGGGGAATCAGGCCTCGGGGAACCGGTCCGCGCCGATCTTCCCCGAATATGCCATGGATTGGGTCATCGCGGAGCTGGACGAGTTTGACAAACGGGACGGGGACCGGTTTTACATTACCGAAGAAAACAAACAGACCCTCCGGGAAATCGCCCCCTTCTGGGAGCATAACACCGTCAAGGACCGGGGACTGGCCGCCATGCCCGCCTCCGCCAAGGTCTTCTACGACCTGGGGGTCATCAAGGCCGAGGGGAACATCACCTCCGGGGACGCCCATGTGGCGGTGAATTACCGCCGGATGCTGCAAAAGGGGCTTAAAGAATTTAAGGAACGGGCGGAGGAAAAACTCAAAAACCTGGACCTCACCGATTACCAAAACCTGGCCAAGTCCTATTTTTACCGGGCGGTGATCATCGTGGTGGACGCCACCCGGGCCTTTGCCCGGCGTTACGCGGATCTGGCCCGCCGCATGGCCCAGGGGGAACAGGACCCCCGGCGGAAGGCGGAGCTTTTGGAGATGGGGCGGATCCTGGACAAGGTACCCTACGAAGGGGCACAGACCTTTTACGAGGCGGTCCAGGCCCTGTGGCTCGTCCACCTCTGTTTACAAATAGAAAGCAACGGCCACTCCCTTTCCTACGGCCGGATGGATCAGTACCTCTACCCCTATTACGAAAGGGACCTGGCCGCGGGCCGTATCACCGCCGACGGGGCCGTTGAACTCCTCACCAACCTCTGGCTCAAGACCTTCACCATCAACAAGATCCGCAGTTGGTCCCATACCCGGTTTTCCGCGGGGAGCCCTCTCTACCAAAACGTAACCGTGGGGGGCCAGACCGTGGAGGGGAAGGACGCGGTGAACCCCCTCACCTACCTCATCCTCCGCAGCGTGGCCCAGACCCGGCTCCCCCAGCCGAACCTGACCGTGCGCTACCACAAGGGCCTGGACAACCGGTTTATGGCGGAGTGTATCGAAGTGGTACGCCTGGGTTTTGGGATGCCCGCCTTCAACAGCGACGAGGTGATCATCCCCTCCTTTATCAAAAAGGGGGTAAAGCCCGAGGACGCCTACGACTACAGCGCCATCGGCTGCGTGGAAGTGGCGGTCCCCGGCAAGTGGGGGTACCGCTGTACCGGGATGAGCTTCCTCAACTTCCCCAAATCCCTCCTCATCGCGCTGAACGACGGGGTGGATCCTGTTTCGGGGACCCGGCTCTGTCAGGGGGCCGGCCATTTCCGGGACATGCGCTCCTTTGACGAGGTGACGGCCGCCTGGGACCGGATCATCCGGGAATTCACCCGCCAATGCGTGATCATCGATTCCGTGGCGGATACGGTGCTGGAACGGGACACCGCGGACATCCTCTGCTCCGCCCTGTGCGACGACTGCCTGGAGCGGGGGCTCAACCTCAAAGAAGGGGGGGCGGTCTATGATTTTATCAGCGATCTCCAGGTGGGGATCGC
>JAIRMO010000066.1 GCA_031258625.1 Spirochaetaceae bacterium
AACCGGGAACCCCTGTTCCGCTTAGGGACAGGCGCCGCGGCGACTGTCCCCAATAAGGCCCTGGCGCTGTTCGCCCGGGTGTTCCGGGAGACGAAACGCCGGTTTGTCTTCGAGATTCGGGGGCTGTGTGTGGAGGACGACTGGCTGACGTTTTACATTAAACCGGCGGATGGGCTGGAACTTCCGGCAATCATGAAGTGGCTGAAACAGGTGTTCGCCCAGCGGTACAATCGGGCGGAGGGCCGGATCGGGCATATCTGGGGGGACCGGTATGGGTCGCGGATACTGGAGGGGGAGGCTCCGGGGGAGGAGTCCGAAACGGGGCGGGAGGATTCGGACATCAGGGTCAGACCCCGGTATGAGGAAACGGCGCTTCAAACCATTTTTCCCCTCATATTCCCCCTCCTCCCCGCCCCTGGACCCGGATAAACGGCACTAATCCACCCCGGATTCCGAATCGGCGCCCCAGTCCTCCCCAAACCGAAAACTTCTCGGGGAAAGATCCGCCCTGAAACGGGTGTTATAGATCTGAATTGTGGGTCAAGTTTAGGATACCGGTATGGGGTATTCCCCGGTAAAACAGCCCAGGCAATACCCTCCGGGGGAGCCTTCTTTGCGGAATTCCGAGTCCAGGGATTCCAGAAGGCCCTCCACGGAAATGAAGGCCAGGCTGTCCGCCCCCAGGGACGCGCAGAGTTCCCCCACGCTGTTGCCGTTGCTGATCAGGTCCTTGCGGTGGGGGGTATCGATGCCGAAGTAGCAGGGAAACCGTACCGGGGGAGAACAGACCCGGATGTGTACCTCCCGGGCGCCGGCTTTTTTCAAGATCGAGACCAGCCTCCTGCTGGTGGTTCCCCGGACAATGGAGTCGTCGATGAGGACCACCCGTTTGTCCCGGACTTCGCTTTGGATCACGTTGTGCTTTACCGAAACCGCCCGTTCCCGGAGGGCTTGATCCGGGGCGATAAAGGTCCTGCCCACGTATTTGCTTTTGACGATTCCCAGGCCGAAGGGGGTGCCGGTGGCCTTGCCGTAACCCAGGGCCGCGGGGATCCCCGAATCGGGGACGCCGATGACCAGGTCCGCCGCCACCGCCGATTCCCTGCCCAGAATTTCCCCCGCCCGGATCCGGGCCCCGTATACGTCCACCCCGTCGATAACGCTGTCCGGCCGGGCAAAATAGACGTATTCAAAGGAACAGACCGCCCGCCGGGTTTTTTCGCTAAAGGTAAAGGAGAGGACCTGATCCTTGTTGATGATCACCACTTCCCCGGGGTCCAGGTCCCGGACCACTTCCCCCCCCACCGAATCAACGGCGCAGGATTCGCTGGCCAGGATCCAGCCGCCGCTGATTTTTCCCAGGCACAGGGGCCGCAGCCCGTTGGGGTCCCGGGCCCCCACCAGGGCGTCATCGGTCAGTACCGCCAGGGCATAAGAGCCCTTGATGAATTTGATCGTGTCGGTCAGGGCCTTTTCCAGACCTTTTTTGTAGTTTTTGGTGATGAGGTTGACGATCACCTCACTGTCGCTGGAGGAAGTGAACCCCACCCCGGCGTCTTCCAACAATTCCCGGACCACATCGGCGTTGGTCAGGGTACCGTTGTGGGCCACCGCGATAGACCCCAGCTTAAACCGGCTGACAAAGTGCTGGGCGTTTTCGATGGAGCTGGTTCCAAAGGTGGAATACCGCACATGCCCCACCCCGGCGGACCCCTTTATCTGGGACAAAAGTTCCGGGGTAAAGACTTCCCCCACCAGCCCCATCCCCTTGCGGCATTCGATGGTGTTATGGTAAACTGCGGCAATACCGGCGCTTTCCTGCCCCCGGTGCTGTAGGGAAAGCAGGCCGTAGTAGATCAGGGGAACCACATCTTTTTCCGGGTCCTGAAAAAAAACGCCGAAAATCCCACAGGCTTCTTTTAGTTTGTCCGGTTTGTCATCCATATTGGCAACCATCAGGAATCCATACGGTTCAGGATCTCGACATAGGCTTCCTTGACGTTTCCCAGATCCCGGCGGAAACGGTCCTTGTCGAGTTTTTCGTTGGTTTCGGCATCCCAAAACCGGCAGGTGTCCGGGGAGATCTCATCGGCCAGTACCAGTTGTCCCGGGGAAGGGCCGGCTTCCGTCCGGCCAAACTCCAGCTTAAAGTCGATGAGGCGGATCCCCCGTTTGAGAAAAAAGGCCGACAGGACCTGGTTCACCCTAAAGGTGATGGTTTTGATCTCCCCGATCTCCTCCAAAGTGGAGGCGCCGATGGCCGCCGCGTGGTACTCGTTGATCAGGGGGTCCCCCAGGGCATCGTCCTTGTAGGAAAGTTCAAAAACCGTGGTCTTGAGGGGGGCCCCTTCGGCAAGGCCCAGCCGTTTTGCCATGGAACCCGCGGCGACGTTCCGGACGATTACCTCCAGGGGGATGATCCTGACCTTTTTGCATACCATATCCCGGTCGGAGATCCGCTCGACAAAATGGGTGGATACCCCTGAGTTTTCCAGAAGTTCAAAGAGGGACGCGGCAATTTTATTGTTCAAGACCCCTTTATCCGCTATTTGCCCCTTTTTTTCTCCGTTAAAAGCGGTGGCGTCGTCTTTATAATGGATAATGACCAGGTCGTCCCGGTTGGTGGCAAATACCTTTTTTGCCTTTCCCTCATACAGCGCCGGTCCCGGTTTTATTTCCCCCGGATCGGCCCCTTGGTTTTCACTCATAGGTCCACTCCTTTGTTGTCCCCGGCAAATTCGGCCTTCATTTTGGCCGTAAAAGCAACGAGCCGTTCCCGTAAGGCCGGGTACTTCAGGCCGAGGATCCGGCAGGCGAGGTAGGCGGCGTTGGCCCCGTTATCCACCCCCACGGCTGCCACGGGGATGGGTTTGGGCATCTGGACTATGGAAAGGAGGGCGTCCAGACCCCCAAGCCCCCCGGAGGCGATGGGCACGCCGATCACGGGGATAAGGGTCAGGCTGGCGATAACCCCCGGCAGGTGGGCGGCCAGTCCCGCGCCGGCGATGATCACCTCGGTTCCCTCCGCTTCCAGCCAGGTCAGGGTCTCCTTCAACAACTCCGGCACCCGGTGGGCGGACAGGATGTGGGAAGAAAAGTCCACCCCCAGTTCCCGGAACACATCGGCAGCCTTTTTCATAACGGCCTTATCTGACAGGGACCCAAAAATTATGGCGGCTTTCATCTCAGGAAAAAAATACCATGTTCCGGGGATGTACACAAGCCCCGGACAGGCAGCCGAAAAGCCGGAGGTCCCAGCCCTCCCCGCTCAACTTGACCCACAAAAATTTTAAAGGGAATTTGTTCGGAATTTGAATTTTTTGAACCCTTTACTAAAGCAAAACTGCTTCTCAGACACATATACTTTCCATGAGACCATTACGGATACTGAAACAAAGGGTGTGGTACGAAATCCGTACCCGTGTCAACAACCGGGAACCGTTGTTCCGCTTAGGGACAGGCGCCGCGGCGACTGTCCCCAATAAGGC
>JAIRMO010000075.1 GCA_031258625.1 Spirochaetaceae bacterium
TCGGATTGGTTCTTCGAGAGGGGTTGAAGGGGGAGAGACAGGGATAATCCGGCGGTTACCAAAATCATACGCCCGTATAGCGGGAAGGTTTGAGGGCTTTTTTACTCCCGCTTCTTGAAAACGGCCGGCTTTGTTTTTGAATTCGGAATTGCTGGCGACACCGGAGGTCCCGGCCCCCCGCCGGGGGAACCGCTATTTGCCCGGCCGACAGGCGCCCGATAAGCGCAGGCGGCAGCGGCACGCAGTAGCGTGTTGACGAAATAAGGCGCCACGGCGCAGGCCAAATAACGGCCTCTGTTTAGGCCAAGGCATCAGGCCGTCCCCCGGAAGTTTTTTTAGGCATCTTTTCTCTTCAGGTCTATTTAAACTTTGAATTGTTGTCGCCCTATAGACTGAACTTGACCCCTTATTAAAAACATGCTTTAATTTTACCGTATGGGTCAAGTTTAGCACACAATACGGAGTGTACCATGACGACTGCTAAATTAGTCCAAAAAGCTCATTTATTCCTGGTATTGTTTTTTTTCTTTTTTCTTTCTCCGGTCTCCGCCCAGGAAATTACCGGGGAGTTGGTCCTTTACGCGTACCGCCACGCCTACCCGGAAAAGGTAAGCGCCGTAGCCTGGTCCGGGGAGGATTGGACCATCACCGTGGGGGACGAAACTTTTTATTGGGCCCAGGGACGACTGCTCCCCCTCCCGCTTCGGGACAAGTGGGAATCCTATGGCCCCCACGGATATTACCGTTACCCCGCGGAGGTTCCGGATCCCCGCCGCTTGGCCCCGGAACAGGTAGAGCGGCTGCGTATACAGGGCAGCGCCGAAGCCCGGTTAAGCCGGATAGATCACAACAACGCCTTCGAGGCCGCCCTGTACGGGGGGGGTACCAGGGCGGCGGTTGAACGGAATCTGAAAAAAATCACCTTTTTGGGGCGTGAAATCACCGTCCATAAGATTATCGTGGAACCCCTGGGCAGGGTAGAGAGGCGTATCCGGGAGGCCGCCGCCAGCGACAAGGAGATCGGGGCCTTTTTGTCGTCGATTTCAACCCTGGGGGGGTACAACTGGCGGGAAATTCAGGGAACCCGGCGGAGGAGTTACCATAGCTGGGGCCTGGCGGTGGATATACAGCCCAAACAACTGGGGAACAAGGCTATTTACTGGCAATGGGAGCGGGAGCGGAACGAAAACTGGATGCTCATCCCCCTGGAAAGGCGATGGCAGCCCCCGGAAAGGGTGATCCGGATCTTTGAAAACGAGGGGTTTACCTGGGGAGGCAAATGGGCTCTTTACGATACCATGCACTTTGAGTTCCGGCCGGAACTGCATGAGATAAACCGTCTCCTGGCTCAAAAAGCCGCGGAGCGGGAGATATCCGCCGTCCAAACGGCCCTGGAGCCGCACCGCCTCTTCCTCCGGCCGCAAAAGACCGGCCCGATCAAAGGGTTCCTCTACCTCCTTAACGCGGCCCTTTATCCCGATGGTCTCAGCCGTCCCAGACTATAAGGGCCCACGGGGCCCCTAATGGGACAGGGCCGCCACCGCGGCGCCGAACAGGGATGCCTGTTCTACCGGAGAAATCACATAGGACCGGGGCATAGGGGAAACCAGCATGGTATGGAGGTAGGATTCCAGGGCTTCCCGCATTCCCTTGTAGATCACATAGGTGGTCCCCTCCCCGGCAATCCGGACGGGAGCAAAGGGATCGTACCCTGAACCGATCCGCTCCACCACGGCGGCAACCATGGCGGCGGAAAAAAGGGCCGCCCGTTCGGTTACTATGGAGCTAAGATACACCAGGGAGGCCAGGGCGCCTTCCTCGTCGGGGCCGAAAAGTTCCCCTAGGGGACCTTCCCCGGCGAGGGGGGTATGCATAAAGGCGTTTAAATCTTTGGTTTGCAGACCCGGCCAGGCAAGGAATTCTCCGGACTTTTTGAACTTTAGAACCCCGTCCCGGACCGCCTGCTTGAGGATGTGCAGGGTCAAGGGTCCCAAATACGCTCCGGCGGTCGATTTTTCCAGGGTGTACGCCCCGGGATTTTTGGTCGTGGCGTCGTATTCCCGGTCCAAAATACCCAGATACCGGCTATGAAAGGTCCCGGCCTCACAGACCACGATCTGGGGGGAAGTTTCCGAGGAAAACCCTATCTTGGGGATGTTTTTTTCCGAGTAGGCGATGTTAAAACCGGTCCCCAAAATAAAACCGATCACGGGCCCTCCGGCTTTGCCGTAAATATCCATCCCCCGCCATTTCCCTCCGTTTGGGGGGATCTCCGCCAGCCCCGAAAGAAGGGCCGCCACGGTATCGTTTAAAAGCACGATCCGTTCCGGAGGGGTAATCCCCTGCCGGATCAGGGCGTCCCGGAGCCCCTGGCCTATGGCCTTGCCAATCACCTCCGGGGCATCCACCTCCTTACTAAAGGCCATCAGGATCCCGTCGGAGTTTTTAGTAATTTCCATGGGATAGGAAAAACAAAACCCTATCCCTTCGATGGTTTTACCGGTACTCCGGGCCTCCTTAAAGAGAGGGGCGACCAGGACGGCGATCTCGTTAAAAAAGGCTTCCGTATCGACCCGGCCCTGGGTACCGGGCATGGGGGCTTTCCGGCTGTTTTCCGGCAGGGCCTTTCCCTGGTCATCAAAACGGATCAGGGCGGCCCGAAGGTTGGTCCCCCCCGCGTCCAGGGCGATCACGGTTTTTCCTGGCGGCACCCGGGATACCGGACTTATATACGCGGGAATCATGGGGAGGCTGGAACTCTGCCCCCGCAGCCCCCGTTCCATGTCTATCATCATATCCCGTATAAAAACCTTGGGATCACATATATCGTAATGAAACCCGTAATGCCGGGCAAATTCGGCCAACAGACCGGGATTAAATGATGAACCCATAGAAACCGCCTCCACCGTATATTAAATTATATCCGGGGAACGGAATTACGCAAGGGCCTACATCCAGGGCAACCGCATTATAAAACCTCTCAAGAAAAAAAGAAAAAAGCCGATAGGGACGGGATGGAGGGGAAAAATGGACATACGAAGCGAACTTGCCCAGATCCCGGACCCCCGGATC
>JAIRMO010000076.1 GCA_031258625.1 Spirochaetaceae bacterium
GAGAAGAATACAAACAACTATATAAGATACCAAATGACGATCAGCCTTCATTGTTTGACTAATCGTTCAAAATAAAATCTTAAAATACCCCGCCGCTCTGCGGCGGGGATTTTTTATTCCATTACCAATTTGCAACGGCTTCAATAAACTGCAAATTTGAATTCCAGCCGTTTATTGTTTTCCATTGCCTTTCGGCCTCACGTTCCGCCTCACCTTTTGATGTTGCGGTAACGGCCATTGAAGAACTCATCCGTGTACCGCTGCTATTGAAATAAACCGTTACAAAATAATTTTGTGAGGACGGCTGTTGGGCCGATTGGCTTGAGGAAGAATTTTGCCCTTCCGTTGGCTGATTTTGTAAAGGCTGAAATTCAATAGCACCATGGTTTTTAAGAAAGTCGTATGCTTCTATTTGCCCACGGTCATACGCACGGGACATAGCGGTTCTTCCCGCAGAGTCCCTCAGATTGATGTTTGCGCCTTTCTGCAAAAGAGCTTCCATGATGTCAATCTTGCCATATTCAGCGGCCCACATAAGTGCCGACCCCTCAGCGGCGGTGTAAGTATGCCATTCCCAAACAGCGTCAATATCGTATCTGCTGCCAGCAAAGGCATCTATATTTTTATATTTCCCTGCATCCAAAAGCTGTGTTACACGAGACCAGTTTTGTTGAGCGGCAAGAAAGGGCAAATTTCCCTCATAGTACGCATTGCTAGCAGCTTACGCTCGCGTGTCTGACGGTGTTGAAGTACAAGCCCAACATAACACAGTGAAAACAACCAAAACCCCTGCCGTAATCCCATGCGGCAACCATTTTCTGTTCATAAAATTCTCCTTAAGATTTTGCTGAATTTAAAATATTACCCCGTAATTTAAAATGAAAAACGGGGTAAATTACAGCCAGATGTCTTTTATTCAAAAATATCACATGCTTCGTTATAAATCACACCTGCGGCCCATGTTGCTAATGATCCGGGTAAACCAGCTCCACTAGCGGCAGCTATGATTGATGCAAGTGAAGTTGCATTACTAACCCTTCTACGAGACTGTCCACTACAAAAGAAATTATATACACCCCGTTCTCCTGTTGGTTGCGCCTGAACAATCGTTATACAAATTCCTCTTGCTTCATCGTTGATCCAGTAATTGCCACTTCCATCGGATTCAATGGATATACTTCCACGAGAATCCAATTCATATGCAAAGACAGCTTGGGTCATGAATAGCAATGCTACCATTACTATCAATATTTTCCCTCTAATTGCAGACATAATTTACCTCCAATAAAACACTTAAAATTTCTTGAGCATATCAACTTCGACGAACTTGATACGCTACACCCATTGTACAAACAGACATTTCTGACATTTGCCCCTATTCTCTGCAAAAATATGGTTTGTCTCTCATACTCGCAACCTCCTTTAAAATATTTCAAAATATTTTTGATGAGCCTCTGCGGAGCAGAGCTCCGGGGTATTAAACCAGACTCCCGAATAATCATCAAAATTCAAAGCAAATGACACATAACCCCCTTTCCATGTACCGCTTCTATTCCGCCCGCCAGCGGGTTTCAGGCCCCCGGAGCACGACCCCCTTTGAACGGCGCGGCTCCCGCCTCTGATTGCCCCTGGCGGGCGGTGTAGCCCCGATAAAAGCCGCCGTATGCCCTACCGGGCGCGAAGGCTTGAGCCTGAGCGGCGGGCGCGGTAGGACCGGGCGGAGTTTTTGCACGCAAAAACTCCGGCTTACTTCTTCCCTCAGGGAATGAGGGAAGAAGTAAGCGGTCCCCACGGCCCTTTCTTGCCGTCGTTCTCTATCTGCACGGCGAAGTACGCCGTCTTCCCGCTGTCCCGGTACTCAACCCTTCTCCGCTTGGTGAAGAAGGACAGGGGCAGCTCACCGGGCCGCTCCGGGTCCTCCGGCGGCGTTTCGCCGGGCGCAGCCACGCGGTAGTATATCCGGTAGCCCTTGTTCGCCGGGTCGTCGGGGCTGCCGTCAACGTAGCGGAGCTTGATCCCCAGCTCGCGGCGGCCCGCCAGGAAAGTTTCCACGGTTACGTGGGCCGTGGGCGCGCCGCTGGGGGTGGGGATGGGGTCATGGGGCTTGAGGCCCAGGGCGATATAATCCGCGTCGGTGAGGGGCGGGGACAAAAAATACCGCCGTTTGAAATCCCGCATAAAGGCGGTGAGCGCGTCAAAGGCTGCCTTGCATTGGGCGGTGGCCACGGGGGTGCGGGTGTTCTCGTTTTTGGCCGTGTCCAGGGCGGTTTGGGCTTTCAGCATGAAGGTCCGCAGTTCCACGATGACGGCGGCGGGAATGTTCCAGGGGTCGGCCAGCGCTCCCGCATAGCTTATCCATTCCTTTGCCATTGCAAGCTGCCCGTCCCGTGTGGTCGGGAGCCAATCCTTTGTTGTCGGCATATTATTCCTCCTGATATAACTATGAATCGGGGTGGTTTTGACCGCCGAAAGCGGTAGATTTGCGCCCTAACGAGTTGATCGGGATCCCTAACGGGTTGATCGGGATCCCTAACCGGGTGTTTTTGTCAGAATTTGGGAAAATTTGATGAGAAAACGGAAATTGAGGCGTTAGATACTTGACACGCCGTCTTTTTATTAAAGGGCATCCTGAAATTCCTAGCGCAACTCTCTATCGTACACAAATCATTATTACATATAGATTTATGAAAAAAGATTGGAAAAATGAGTCTATCTCATTATATTATAAAGACTTATTTGATTTGTTTTTTACAATAGTTATGCGCTTTATTTTATTACTATATAATGAGTTGCATTAGAAATTACCGACTGCCCCTCCAAAGGGGTACTTCAACCAAAAACACGTTCAGCCTTATGACTTTATAGTAGTAGAGTAGTAACGAAAACGGACTGATCCGGACGCCGCGTCCCCGCAGAGGGAATAAGGGGCAGGGGGTGAAAGCACGGAAACGCCCCGCCGCCTTCCGGGGGATCGGGGATGATGCCCTTTTCCCAAAATACCGGAAACAGCCCGTGAAGCGATCCGTTTAGCCCCGGCTTCGGGCCCTATTCGTATCGCTGAATTTCGTCAAAAACATACTCCAGCCGTATTCCGGCCTGGTCAAACATGGCCTCCGAGTCTCCCGCGTCCTGATAACGCCGCTGGCATACCACCCGGAGGATGCCGCAGTTAATAATAAGCATGGCGCAGGTTCTGCACGGGGTCATCCGGCAGTACAGGGTGGCCCCGGCAATGGCGATCCCCCGCCTGGCGGCCTGGCAGATGGCGTTTTGTTCCGCGTGAACCGTTCTGACACAGTGGGTGGTAACGCTTCCATCCTCATGGACCATCTTTTTAAACTGATGCCCCACTTCGTCGCAGTGGGGCAGCCCCGCGGGGGCGCCTACATAGCCGGTTACCAGGATCTGATTGTCCCGGGCGATCACACACCCCGAACGCCCCCGGTCACAGGTAGCCCGTTTGGCGATAGCGTCACAGACCTCCATAAAATATTCATCCCAACTGGGCCTTTTATACGGTTCCGCCATGATAATTCTCCGTTTTAGTGCGGGGGCTGTATCAATATGTCAGATTTGAAAGACAAACTTTGCTCGTCAAACAGCCCTAAAAATAAACAACCCGCCAAGGTTTTTTAGACCTATTGTACCGGACCGGTTGTTTGTATACAGTACTTTAAGAGACCCTTTTAGTTCAAGGCAGCCCCCCGGAGTTTGGGGGTTAAAAAACCTTTAATTATGGAAATTACATGAAACCAATAGCGTATCTTTCGGTATGTATGAATCCGACCCTCCAGAAAACCCTCTGTTTTTCTTCGATAGTGGGTAATACGGTGAACCGGACCGAAAATTACCGGTTGGATGTCGGCGGCAAGGGGGCAAATACCTGCAGGGTTTTAACCCAGTTGGGAAAACCGGCGGTCCACCTTATCCAGCTTGGGGGACAGACCCGTCCCCTGTATTTGAAAATGTGTAGACAGGACGGCCTCACCGTCCGGTGGGTGGAAAGCGGGAGCCCCATACGGTTTTGTTATACCCTGATAAATAACGAAGACGAAAGCATCACCGAATTGGTGGAAGAATCGGAGCCGGTGGATCCCGGAACCGAAGGGCGGATGAGGGACCGGTATGAAGCGTTGCTTCCGGAACAGGGGACCGTCATTATTTCCGGGACCAAAGCCCGGGGGTTTTCCGACGCCCTGGTCCCATGGATGGTCTGTCGCGCGAAAGCCGCGGGAAAAGGGGTGATCCTCGATCTCTGGGGCAGGGATCTGCTCCAAAGCCTGGAATACCGCCCGGATCTGATTAAGCCGAATCTTTTTGAATTTGCCCGCACCTTCGCGCCGGGCCTCATCCAAAACAACGAAATTACGGAGGATGAAACGCGGGTTAAAGCGGAGGTCCGGGAAATTTGCCGGGAACTTTGCGAAAAACACCATTGCCGGATTGCGCTTACCCGGGGGGCCAAAACCGTCTGGTTTGCCGAGGGGGACCGTTTCTCCGAATACCCCTTTGAGCCCATAAAGCCGGTCAATCCCATTGGGTCCGGGGACGCCTTTACCGCCGGGCTTGCCGCCGCCTTAGGGGACGGCGCCGCCCTGGAAGAAGGGGTAGCCCAGGGGATACGCTACGGGCGGTTGAACGCGGGATTCCTTAAAATCGGGGTAATCCGGTAAGGGGATTGTATCCTCAGTGGTATACCCGCAGGCGGTATTCGATCTCAAATCGTTCCCCCGGTTCCAGGGCAACCGCGTGGATGGGCATAATACAGGTAGATTGATACTGCTCCGTCATTTCCCCATAGATCCGGCACCGGGTACGGATGGGGATGATCCACAGATCAAAGGGCCTGTTTGCAAGGAGGCTTACAATAGTTTCATTTTTTAAATCCTGGAATTCAACAGCCGACATAGTCGTAAATTCCCCGCCCTCCCGGGGAACCGCCTCTTTTTCCCCGGCATTGATCGTAAATATCCGCAAAAAAGACTCCTCGTCGCCGGGAAAAGAAAAATCAACCTGGGGTATAAACTTAAACTCCCGGGGATCCAAACCCCGGTTGATCAGCGCGTAATTCAGGGTCAACACGTCCGTTTTGAGGCGGTACCGTTTTTCCAATTCAAGGCTCCCAAAGGGCAGGTCCTCCCGGGGGAGGAGCCGGAAATAGGCCTTTTTTTGGACCTTGTCTATTTCAACCGCCTGGTAGGATTCGTTTCCGCAAAAACGGGAACCGGTAAACCGGTTTTCCCGGGCATCCCGGAGGGTAAAATCCCGAGGGAGGAGCCGATCCAAAAAAGCGGCCCGCCGGTACCCGTCCTCAATAGCGGGTTCTTCCATATAGGACTCCCTGCGCCGGGCAAAGGTGTTCAAATAATTCCATGCCTTGGGGAGATAATCAAGCTCAAAAATCCCGGCCCCAAGGGTTTTGATATAGTAATTTATGTTTTTGTCCTGAAAAAGATACTCCGCCTCGCCGTCCAAATCAAAATCAAAGGTCATCAGGGACGGGATAAACTTACCCCGATCCCGGGTTATTTTTTCAGCCTCCAACAGCGCCTTATACGCGGCGTTTCGCAGGGTATTACGGTAGATACCCCCGTCGTCCTCGTGGCTATAGGTGTTATACCCCTGGGCCTTCCAGAGTTCCTCCCGGGCATTCCGTTTACGGGATTTATCCCCCCGCAGTTGGTTGATCAGCACATGGGTAAATATCATTTTGGAATAAACGCCGTTGGATTCGGGGTAGGTAATCAGAAATTGCCGGGACGAAGAGCCGGGGAAATACGCCTTTTTAAGGTCCTGATGGGTTTTGAGGAACCGGTTCGGCAGGGTAAGTTCTATGGCGGTTTCCATTATCCGGGAAAGGGCCTCAAAAAACTGATGTATCCCCGCCTCGGGGGTTCCGGCGTCCCCCGGTTCCACAAAAATATCCTCCGGAAACACTGAAACAAAGGGGGGGGGCTGGGAGGACCGGTCCTTGAAGAAGACTTCCAATGCCAGGGAAGCCTTCTTTTGCCTTAATTCGGCGTGTAAGCGGCCCGAAAGGGGGAAGACCGTAAGGAGTTTCCCCTGATCTTCACTGATGCAGGGCCGCAAGGCTTCTTGCCCCCGGACATCCTCCCGGTTGAACCGGGAATCTTCTAAAAAGGTATAACCCATGCCGCAGGTATTAAGGACGCCGACCATGTTCTGTTCCCAGGCGGCTCCCGGAAGCCAGCAGCCCTGGGGCCGCTTGCCGAACTGTTTCCTGATATAGGTGGTGAGCATCTCTATTTGACCGATTTTATCCGCCTGGGGAAGCAGGGTCATCATGGGCTCGTAAAAACCGCCCCCCAACAGTTCTATCTGTTTCCGGGAAATAAGGTCCAATATGATCATAAAAAATTCCGGATGGTTTCTTTCTATCCAATGCAAAAGGACCCCGGAATAATGGAGCACCGCGGGGATATGGGGATATTGATACAGGGTCGAGATAAAGGGCTTTAATTTACCCCTATAAATTCGTTCAAATTCGTCATCCCTCGTTCCATAGGGCATATGATTGTGAGAACCAAAGATAAAATTGGTTTTATAATTCATTAATCTCTTTTTTCCTAAATAAAAGTATACAACGAAGCGTTTCCTAAGACCGCGATCTTCGTACAATTTTAAAATGGGAAGCGCAAACGGATCGGCTCAATGCTGAACTTGACCGTTTTTTTCAAAAAAGGGTTCAAAACCAAGCGGTTTTTGGAACCGGCTCTCTATCCTCTATTCTAGACTACTTTCTTTTTTCTGAAAAGCTAAAAAAGAATAATTTAAAGAAATCAGGGATATTCTCAATAAAATCCAAGAAATTTGATCAGGATTGTTCCAACGAAAGAAAAAATCAGGGAAAGCAGGCCCATGGATATCAACATCAACGGCACCCCCCGGAGCCATTTCGGCACCGCTTCCAGGGAAGATCGTTTTTGGATCTCTTTGAGGATGAGGATCGCCAAAAGGAGCCCCACATAAAATCCCAGGGATAAGACGATCACTTCAACCAGGGAAGAAACCAGGTAGAAACTCAAGACCAGGGCCGCCGGGATCAGGCCGTTGTAGGCGGACCAGGGGGTAAACACCTTGGATTCCAACAGCATATTGGGGAAAAAATGATTCACCGCCGCCTCCAGGCCCATGCAGACCAAGACGCTGAGGGGAAAAAGCACCATATATTCAAAAAAACCCAGGGAAAGGGGGATGAGGATATACGAGAAAAAAAACCATAACAGGGGAACGGATAAAAAAAGAATCCCCCCCCGGATCACCGGAATTCCGTAGAACCTTTTATGATTTTCATCACAAAAATCAAGGTACTGAATTCCCAGGCCAAAATGGGTGATCAAATTGAGGGAAAGGCCGGAAATTATCCCCAAGGCCCCCAGTATGCTCATTCGGCATCCTCCGCTCCGGTAATTCGGTTCCGGTAAAAACGGAAAAGGACCATACCGTACCCCAGCAATAAAAAAACGCCGGTGGAACTCGAAATTATCCGTAAGGGGACTATTTCCCCCGTGTTATAGTTAAACAATTCTATGATTCCAAAGGTCCCGCCGGGGATCGAAAGGGAACCCAGCCCCAAGGGCTCCCGGATCAGGGCCAGAGCCACGAGCAGCGCCCCCAGAACCACGGCTTCCAGCAGAGCCCTGGCCAGGGCGTCCTCAGGGTCCATGGATTCCACCCGGCTTATTATTTCCGAGCCGATACAGGATACCGGCGCCAGGATAATAAATAAGGCGCATTCCAGGGCCAGAAGGGGGTTTAAAAAATACAGGATCAACAGGTAAAAACTGCCGAACAGGGCGGATAAGAATATATGCAGGATCCGCTTCCCCTTTTTGGGGAAAATCGGTTTTCCCAGGCAGATCCCAATGACGGTCATGCCGTAAACCCAGAGGAGGGCGCCCAAGGCGATGAGGGCAAAGGCGGTACGGCCGGAGGCTATGATAAGAAAAACCATATTGGCCAGGGAAGAAAGGGGGGAATGGACCCCCCAAAACAGATGATTTTGATAGGCCGCTTTCATTCTTCATCCCCCCGGGAGGCGATAAGGGCCTCCGCGGCCTCAATACGCCTGGTATGGATGGTGAGCGTCCCCGGGCTCAGGCGGTCCAAAACACGGCCGGGATTATCCGTAAGGGGGACCAGTTCCTCCACCTTACCTTCCGGGGAAATCATGGCGACAAAGGGGACAAACGTTCCCTCGGTGATTATGGAAAAGACCACCGCCCGGCCGTTGGTTCCAACCAGGGAAAAGCGGCTCCCCTGTTCCGGGGTGGACCGGGAAGAAAGGGGGCTTTTTAAACGCCGGGGATCCTCCAGGGCGTCCAAAACCATATTTACCGACCGGATCATCATGTGGACCCGGGTACGCTGGGTGCCATACCATAATAATCCCCCGAGGAGGAATATCCCCACGAGCCATCCGACAAAAATACCCAGGTCTTTAAGGCCCGAAACATCCCCCGCTTTTATCAGCTTCATAAAAACCTCCGTTCCCGGCACAGAAACCGATCTTCCATGAGCCGGATAAGGGGTGTCAGGGCATTAAGAAAAAATACCGCAAAAAAAGCCCCGTAGGGTTCATTCCCCTGGAATTTAAAAAGAAACGTAAAAAATCCGGCCAGGACGGCGACAATAAGGGCCCCTATATTCGACTTTGGCCCCGTAACCGGATCGGAGATCAACAAAAAAGCCGCCGTCAGGGTTCCCCCGGTCAAGATGCCGAAGATCAGATCCCCTTCCCACAGGGCTCCTCCAAAGGGCAGCGCCCCGAAGATCCTGACAAAAAGGGCGTAGACCCCCAAAAAAACTCCGGGGATCCAGGAACGGTTTACCTGGGAGGCGGTAATAATGACGGAACCCAATAAAAAAGCGGCAAATCCCCTGTCCGCGATGATCCCCTCCCGGAGGAGGACAAAAAAATCCAAATACCCTTCGGATAATTCAGTATGGGTGGTTACCGAAAAGATCGTATTATTCAAAACCGCGGTCAGGTTCTTATCCAGGGTGCTCGCGGCGACTCCGCTTATCTTGAGTATCCCCATAGGGGATCCGTGGGGATCGGAAAAGCCCTGGCGGATGCTTTCGGAGAGAATAGTCAAGGGAGAGCCTTTCAGGGCATTGTTAAACAACACGGGCCAGGAAAAGCGGATAAAAAACCACCCCCCCAGGGCCGGATTTACCCAGTTTGTTCCTAATCCGCCAAAACTACATTTTATTACGGCTATGGCAAAAGCCGCGCCCAGGGCGGCAACGGCCGGGTGGATGTGGTTTGGCAGAAGCAGGGAGAAGATCAACGCCGAAGCAACGGCGCTCCCGTCGCCGAGGGTAAATTTTTTTGTTTTAAGGAAAATCAGCATTTCCACCGCCGCCGCCGAAATTACCGCGGTAAGGGCGATGATCAGGGACCGATAGGCGTCGGTCAAGGCGGACTGGAGGATGGTCATACCGGCGCAGAGGCTCACCAGCCACATGCGCTCCGCGGTGGAACGGGCGAGGTTTATCTGAGGTTTCTGCAGCCGCACCAGATCTTTATGAAACATCAGAATGCCCCCCATAAACGGAATTCACAATGGTGGTACTTAAAGGGAGCCGGGAAGGACAAACCACTTCGCAACACCCGCAGCCATGACATTCACCGGCCCGGTCCCAGACCGGCCCTTCCCTCTGTTTTGCAGCGATACTTTTAAATAGGAATTCCGGATCCAATCTAACCGGACATACCATCCTGCATTCCCCGCATCCGATACAATTTCTGACTACGGTACTCCCCATCTGTCCCTCTAAAATGGCAAACACCCCGTAGGTGGTTTTAACCACCGGTTCATCCAGGTCCACCACGGCCCGCCCCCGCAGGGGAGAACCGGTGGCAATCCATTTAGGTTTATCGACAAACCCTCCACATTCCGCAAAAATCTCCCCTATCCGGGTGCCTATCCGTACCTTCATCACCTGGGGGGTTTTAACCGCACCCCCCCCCACCGCCACATACCGGTCCAGGATGGGTTTTTTTAGCTTTATCGCGTCATGGACCGCCGCGGCGGTGGCCGGTCCCAGGAACAGGGAGGAACCGAACTTCACCCCTTCCTTTTTTTCGTAGAGCCCCAGGGCATATTCAAGCTCCCGGCGGTTACGCTGGGGATACCGGGAACTCACCAGAACCATGGACAGGGGAAGCCCGCCGGAGACCGATTCCGCTTCGGCAAGAAGTTCGGCGCCCAGGTCCTGCTCTTTATAAGAAACCGCAAAAACGATACGGGATACCCGGGCCGCCACGGCGGCGATCACGCTTCCCTCTACCACGGCCTTTATCCGTTCCCGGCACAACACATAATCCGCCGCCAGCCAGGGATCGTCAAACACGCAGCGGAGTACCAGGGTATAGGGCTCCTTGAGGGAATGCAGGGAGCTGAACATCTCCGATACCGGGCGGCCGATGCCTTCCATTTCCACGATTCCGTATTCGGAGATAAGCCGCTGTAACTCATAAAAAGAAAGCCCCTGCCAGGGGAAAATCTCCTCCGGTTTGCCCAGTTTTTCAAAGGTCCCCTCCATCCGTATGACCAGGGCATCGTTAATGTGCCCCTCGGCCATTTTCCAGGAAACCATCCTGACCACCCTGCCCGGAACCGTGGCGTGTACGTTGGCGGAACCCGGCCCCTGGCCCCGGCCAACGAGCATCCCCTCTTTGACAAAATCCCCCACCGAAACAATAGGATAGGCCCGGCTTCCCGTATGCTGGACCAGGGGTATCACCGAAATTCCCGGGAGAAACGCGACAACGCTGGTATTCCGGGGAGGAACGGTCATATCCTCAAAGGGAATTCCCCCCCAGGGGAAAGAATATATTTTCATGCAGCTATCCGCTTATCATTATATACCAATAATCGCTTTTTTTTGCTATGCCCCTGCCCAATCGGAAGAAAACCGGGGATACACAAAAGCAGAGCCCCAAAAACCGGGAGCAGATCCCCCGGGGCATTGACCGGGGACTGGGTATACTCCCGGCGGGCGAGAAAATTCATCAGATCTTCCAAGGGGAAGGGGGGTATCTCCCCGCCGCGGTCATCCTCCATCGCCGAATAATCCCCGATAAGGCCGTCCTCCCCCCGGCGGTACCGCAAATACTCCCCGTCCCCGGGGTTATCCCCGCCGGCTCTGAGGGGCCTTAAAGAAAAAGAAGCCTGGAACGCGGCGTGGGTTTCGTATTCCCCGGGGCTTATCAGCTCCCCCTGCCGCTCCGCCGGAACCGGGGGGGCGTCCCCGGCGGCATACCCGCGCAAAATTAGGGGGGGCAAAAAAAGGGAAGCCAGGGACCCCAGGGCAAAGGGCACCATAATCCGGGAAAACACCCTGATCCCCGGGGAATGGGACGAAATCGGCACCGGCACAAACCGGACGTGCCCCATTTTGAGCCCCCCCTTTGATTCCGCCCAGAGGGACAGTCCCAGGATAAGGAAAAACGAACCAATCCCCGTAAGCCCCAGGGCGGCGGAGAAACGGCCCAGATAACAGAGAACCCCGTAACCCGCCAGAAAGAGACAGAACATCCCCCAAAAGAAGGGGCCTTCCCCGTTCTTTTTGTTGATTTGGATATAATGGTTCCGGTAACGCCGGGATATAAAGAAATCCCGCAGGGGCCGGAGGAGCAGCCCCAAAAGGGCGGTAAGGAACGCGGCCAGGGCGAATCCCCCCGGCCCCTGGCAGGAAAGGGCGGCCAAGAGGGGGAGGAGGCTTATCCCTATCCGGGGCGCCCCGGACAGCAGGACCATCCCCACGGCGGCCCCCGCGAAAAGGAGGGCATATAACCCAAGGGGCCGGGAAACGCCGGGAAATTCAACCCGAAAGGGGATGTCCCCGAAACAACGGGCCAGATCTTCCTCAACCTTCTCCCCGGAGCCCCCCCAAAAATTCGGTGAAAGGGGAATAAAAAAAAACCGTTCGCCGTCACGGACAAAAAAAGATTCCAGCCGCCGGGCATATCCGTCGTTCCGGGGGTCAAAGGGTTCAACCCGCTCCCCAAAGGAATCCAGGGGGAGCCGTACCAGTTCCCCAAAATCATCCCAAAAAACCCATTGGGTCGATTCGGAAATATAATTTTCCCACTTCCCCCGGGCCAACAATTCCCCGATATACCGATCCCCATAGGCGGCGTCCAGGGAAAGTACAGCGTAGCCCCCTCCCCGCGGGGGGGGAAGGGAGCGGTGAACCATATAAAACACCCCTAAGCCCAGGACAAAAGAAACAAATAACGAAACCGCCGTTGCTGTTCTGTACGACATGGGGCCTGAGTCCTATAAAAAAGAATAGGCCGCGGCTATAAAAACACCCAAAAGCGCGCCGGCAACCACTTCCAGCGGGGTATGACCATGAACTTCCTTAAGCGGACGATATTCACCCCCCGTATATTCCGCCACGTTCCGGCCCAACAGGTTGAGGGCCCGGCCCTGAAGTCCCGAAGATCGCCGCACCCCAATGGCGTCCCGCATGATAATAATGGTAATCCAGAAAGAAATCACAAACAAATTCGAATTTATCCCCTCCTTAAAAGCCACCGAAGCGGTCATCGCCGACACCAGGGCCGAATGGCTTGAGGGCATTCCGCCGGTCCGCCACACGATGGTCGCCAAAATCTCCCGGCCGTCCCGCCGGGGGGATCGCAAAACCGCAACCACCGCCTTGAGTAACTGGGAAAAAAACCAACTTGACAGGGCAGATAGAAATATAGGATTCTCAAAAAAGGCCTTAACCGATTCCGGGTTGATAATCGTGGTAAAAGACATTACTTAACAATCCATCAGGACGGCGAATTTGTCAATATAGGAACCCCCCAACCGCCGGATAAACGGGGAGAAAAAAGAAGGGGGGGCTGTTTCCCCGCCTTTTCCCGCAGGCAGGCACGGTTGCCGCCCGCCCCCCCTACGCCTGAGAAAAGAGGCCCGCCGTAACCGGCGGGCCTCTTTTCTCCGCCTACCCCCCAATCAGGGGCTTTGGGGTCTGACCCCCACTCCTTGTATAAATATACGCAAAGGGTCTGACCCTTTGCGTATATTTATACAAACCCCGCTCCAAAAGGGGGATCCCTTGCTCCCTAAGTAAACGCCTGTGGCCCCTCTTATTTACTCTTTACCATCCAAACCAGGCCCCCGTCCTGGAGGGCCGCCGTCGGCAGGGCTATCAGCGTAAAGGTTTTCCAAAACCGTGAGTTTTCCGCGTATTTCCGCGATAAGTCCGATTGCCTCTTGGAGATTTCGGACATTTCGTTCAGCCGAATCTGTAAGTCCCGTAACAAGCGTTCCCGCTCGGTTATTATGGTCTCGTAGTTCCCGATTAAGGCTTCGCTCTCGGCTAAGTTCCGCCGTAAGTCGTCCAACTGCCGCATCTGCGTTTCGGAATTCTTCAGCGTATCGAGAATTAAGCCTTCCAAGGCGGAGAGATCCCTGCCGACGGAAGAAAAGTCCTGACAGGAGAGCCCCCGCGGCAAAAGCAAGGACCAGGTACAGAACAAAGCGATAACGGCGGATAATCTCATGCAAAGGTTCCTCCTCGGTCCCTCCTCGGTCCCTCCCGGGGTGTGTTCCAAACCCCGGGACGGTTCTTCGCCGTTTCCGGGGCGGGATGGGTAAAAGGGACAGACCCCGGATGGGGTCTGTCCCCAAAAGAGTGCCTGGCGCCTTTTTACCCCGCCGGCACAGGGCCGGCGGGGGTACGGATCATTTGACACAGAATGCGGGGGCAAAGCTATACACATAGGGCGCATAGCCATTGGCGGCCTTACTAACGATGTGCACAGTACAGAAATGGGTGGCAGTGTCATGCGTGGAAGCCATCCAGTAGTAGTATTCATCACTACTATCCGTATACTTTATCCGAGCGCTGTCGGAGTCGTAATACGCAAGCCGCGCCTGGTTCGCCGCCGTCTCGTAGGTGGTAGACAATTCGTACACCCCAAACATCTCCCATTCCGTGGGGAGCCAGAGTTGGTCACGTATCGCGTCA
>JAIRMO010000079.1 GCA_031258625.1 Spirochaetaceae bacterium
AGGCTTCTGAAATTACGGGTGCCTATTCCGGCTCATTGAACCGCCGTGTACGGAACCGTACGCACGGTGGTGTGGGAGGACGGCCACTCAAATAATGGGTGGCCTCCTACCCGATTTCCGACCGAAGTCCTACACAATACCAGACAACCGCTTTCAAAACTAACCATGTCTTGAAAGCGGCTCGTTATATTCGGAACTATCCCCTACGGGCGTTCTTTTTCCCGCATCTTTTTCAGGGCCTCGGCGAAGGGGTTGTACCTGGTGCCGTCGTCGGAAGATCGGGAACCCCTGGGATCAGGCCGGGAGGGACCGGGCGCCGGGGGTTTAGGACCGGCGTTTTTTGCCGTCCCCCGCTTTTGACCGGGTCCCGGGGCATCGGAACGCCCTTTACCCCCGGCGGCGGAAGCCGGAGGGGCGGAAGCGGCAAGGGGGCGCTCCTTTTTCCGGGATAAGCCGATACGGCGGCGGTCCTGGTCCAGGCTGATGACCCGGAATTCCAACACATCCCCCACCTTGACCGCTTCCATGGGGTCTTTGACAAAGTGGTCGCTCAATTCGGATATGTGGACCAGGGCGGTTTCCTTGATCCCCAGGTCCACAAAGGCCCCGAAATCGACCACGTTTTTGATCTTCCCCGTAACCGTCATCCCCTCCCGCAGGTCCTCGAAGGTAAGGACCCCCTTCTGCATCACCGGCTTGGGGTAACCCTCCCGGGGATCCCGGTTGGGCTTTTTTAATTCCTCCGAGATATCCTTGATGGTGGTATCCCCCACGCCGTATTTTTCTTTAAGGAGGGAGAGTTCCGCGGAACCGAGGTTTCCGGTAAGGGTACCGGTTTCCGGGGAGAGGGCGCCCATGGATTGGCGGATGATCCGGGCGGCTTCATAATTTTCCGGGTGAACCCAGGTATTGTCCAGGGGCTCGCCGCTTTCGGGGATCTTGAGAAACCCCGCGCATTGCTCAAAACTCTTGGGGCCCATGCCGGGGACCGTGGTAAGCTCCGCCCGGGAGGCGATCTTTCCCTTTTCGTTCCGGTATTGGACGATCTTCTTCGCCAGGGAACTGTTGATCCCCGACACGTATTTAAGGAGGGAAACGCTGGCGGTATTGAGGTTCACCCCCACGTTGTTTACCACCGAAGAAACCACCTCGTCCAGGGTTTCCGAGAGCTTCCGCTGGTTCACGTCGTGCTGGTAAAGCCCCACCCCGATGGATTTGGGGTCTATCTTGACCAGTTCCGCCAGGGGGTCTTGGAGGCGGCGGCCTATGGAGATGGCCCCCCGGATGGTGAGGTCCAGGTCCGGGAATTCCTCCCGGGCAATGTCGCTGGCGGAATACACCGAAGCGCCGTCTTCGTCCACCACGGTATAGAGGACTTCCAGGTTGTTTTCACCGATGACCTGGCTCACGATCTCCTGGACATCCCGAGTACCGGTACCGTTCCCCACGGCGATGAGCTGGATGTCGTATTGTTTTATCCCCTCAAGGAGGAGCTTTTTGGCTTCTTCAGCCTTATGGTTATAGATGACGAAATTTCCCAGGTATTTACCCGTATCGTCCAGGAAGGCGCATTTGGTCCCGGTACGGATACCGGGATCGATCCCCAGGACCCGGGTCCCCTTGATGGGCTGCTGCATGAGGAGGTTTTTAAGGTTCTGGCTAAACACCCCGATACTGTGATCGTCGGCGTTTTCGTTCTGATCCCCCCGGAGTTCCCGGATCACCTGGGGGGAGAGGAGCCGTTTGAGGCCGTCTTCGATGGCGGTACGGTGATATTCGTTATGGATGGCATATCTCTTTTGGAGGAGCTCCACCGCGGTGTTTTCGTCCACGTCTATGGTTACTTCCAGGACCCCTTCCCGTTCCCCCCGGTTGATGGCCAATATCCGGTGGGGTTTTATCTGGGTGAGGGGTTCGGTATAATCCCAGTACATCTGGTAGGTGCTTTTTTTCTTGGCTTCCTCGTCCTCCAGCCCCGCCGCCGGGGAGGCTTTGGCGATGATCCGGCCGTCGGCCCGGTAAAAGGCCTTGACCACGGCCCGGTTCTCCGGGGTTTGGGAAACTTCCTCGGCCAGGATGTCCATGGCCCCTTGGAGGGCGTCCTCCACGGTGGGAACCGACAGGGCGGGGTTTTCGGTGTTTTCTACCAGGAACTCCAGAGCCTTGACCCGGAGGGCTTCGGTTTCCAGTTCCTTCATGGCAACGGCCAGCCCTTCCAACCCCTTTTCCACCGCAACCATGCCCCGGGTTTTTTTCTTCCGTTTGTAGGGGGCATAGATATCTTCCAATTCCGTGATGGTAAGGGCCTTGAGGATATTATCGTAGAGGGCTTCGGTGAGCTTCCCCTGCTCGAAAATCCCCCGGATTATTTCGATCCGCCGGGTTTCCAGGTTTTTCCCCCCGGAAAAGAGATGATCCACATCCCTGACCTGGACCTCGTCGAGGCTGCCGGTTTTTTCCTTCCGGTACCGGGCGATGAAGGGAACGGTACTCCCCTCGGCAAGGAGGCTCAAAACCGCCGAAACCTGGCCGAGGTTGACGGCCAGCTTTTCCGCGATTCCCTTCATCAGGGCCACTTCGTTCACCGCGAGGGTGTCGATAAATTCTTGGGTTAATTCCATATTCCGGTTAGTATACCAAAGTTATCCCCCTAAGGTAAGTACCCGCATTGCCTCATTGAAAAAGTAACCCAAAACCACCCATGCCTCATTTTGAAAAAGTAACCCAAATTAAGGCAGACTATCCGGTACCAACAGTTACCGGAGGTCAACATGGGGTTAA
>JAIRMO010000081.1 GCA_031258625.1 Spirochaetaceae bacterium
GCTGATTTTAGCCTCTTTAATCCGTGAAAATCAGGGTAACCGGCGGACTTTTTCCGCAACGTATACGCATAGCGGGTCCGCCCCCCACTCCTTGCATAAATATACGTAAAGGGTCAGACCCTAAACGTATATTTATGCAACCCCCGCCCCCAGAGGGGGTTCCCTTGTTCCCTAAGTAAACGCCTATGGGGTTTAACACCTAAGAACCCGCCTTCCAGCGGGGAGCCTCTGGTAACACCATCGAAGTATCTCCGGATCACTCTTTACAAAGGGGGCTTTTCCCGGTAATTTATCAATATTATGAAGAAGATAGCCCTTACCGGGATCAAACCCACGGGGATCCTCCACATCGGGAACTACTTTGGGGCTATAAAACCGGCCCTGGAGCTGGCCAACGAGTACGATGCCCGTTATTTCATCGCCGATTACCACGCCCTGAATACCATGAAGGATCCCAAGGAACTGACCGCCAATATCCGGGAAGTTGCCGCGGGCTGGCTGGCCGCGGGGCTGGACCCGGAACAGGTTGTTTTTTACCGCCAAAGTTCCATCCCGGAAACCTTTGAGCTTACCACCATCCTTATGGCCTTTACCGCCAAGGGTTTGATGAACCGGGCCCATGCCTACAAGGCGGCGGTTCAGGAAAACGCCGAGAAAGGGAATGATCCCGACGCGGGGATCAATATGGGGCTTTTTACCTATCCGGTGCTTATGGCGGCGGATATACTGCTTTTTGATTCCGACGTGGTCCCCGTGGGGCAGGATCAGACCCAGCATGTGGAGATGGCCCAGGACATAGCCCAGGCGGTGAACTTCAACTATAAGGCGGAACTCCTCCGGGTACCGGAGGTTTCGATCCGGGAGAATGTCGCGGTGATACCCGGCCTGGACGGCAGGAAGATGAGCAAGAGTTACGGTAACGCTATCCCTCTGTTTGCCCCGGAAAAGGAGCTGCGGAAGCTCATCATGCGGATAGTCACCAATTCCCAGGGGGTGGAGGAACCCAAGGACCCGGAAAATTCCCAAATATACCTGCTCTACAAACTTTTTGCCACACCGGAGGAACAACAGGCCCTGGCAAACCGTTACCGGGCAGGGGGTATGGGCTGGGGGGAGGCCAAGGAGGAGCTTTTCCGGGCGGCAAACCGGCGCCTCACGCCCCTCAGGCAGCGCTTTGAGGAGATCCTGGCGGATCCCGTGGGGCTTGACCGGGTCCTGGCCCAGGGGGCGGAAAAGGCCCGGTCCATCGCCGCCGGAACCGTGGCCCGGCTCCGTAAGGCCGCGGGGATCGACTTTTAGGCCCTCCCTATTGTTATACGCGGCTGCTCCAAGACTTCGGTTTTGGGCAGCCTCCTTAAATTTTCACAGGCTGGTCAGGGCGTCATTGGCCAGTTTTTTGACCGCGTCATTCCAGTTAAGGGAAAGCGCCGTGTTTATAGCGGGCCGTCCCTGGGGATTGCCCGTAGCGCCAATGGCGGGTATCAAAGCCCGGACCATCTGCTGATCATCCGGACGCAGGTTATTACTCTGCAATTTACCGTTAATGATCATCAGGAAGGATGAGAGGAGTTCCGTCGCCTTATCGGTGGCCAGAGACGCCAGGGCCGCCACGGTGTCGAGTTTTTCCTGGGTATCGGTCCCCTGCCGGTAGGAACGTTCCAACAGGGGATATACCGCCTCGTCTTCGGTATGGTACCGGTTGATCATCCTAATCGCCAGTTTACGGATATTGGTCACCCCCGCCCGGACCCGCAGGTCATTGGTCGGCAGCCTCCAGCCTTCCTTCAGCGCCTCCAGCGCCACGCCGGCCTTGACGGTGGCGGACGCATCGGAGGCCTCCAGGTCTTGCAGGGCCTGGTACTTGCTTTCATAGGAATAGGAAGTGGCCCGGATCACCGAGGCATAGGGCTCCACAGGGTCGTTGGAAAGGTTTTTCAGGGATGTCTTGGCCTGGTTCTTGATCCGATCCGAATACCACCCCGTGGAGGCAAGATATACCCTAACAGCCGCTTCCTTTCGGGATTCTTCGGATAGGTCCTGATAATTTTCAAGGGCAACAATGGCCCCATAGGCAACCCGTTCCCCCCCCTCCCGGTCAAGAGCGGGCCGGGCGTTCAGGTCGTGGAGCGTTTGGAGTACATGGGGTACATAATCCACCGCCCCCACGCGGCTCAGGGCGATCAGGGCGTCCGCCTTTACCAATGGGTTGGGAAAAACCTCGACGAGCCTCCACAAATTCCTCCCCGCGGCGGTATACTTTTTCTCCCCCAATACCCTTGCGAGAAACCGGGCGGTGGCATCGGCAGCATTCCGTTCCAAGGTAATCTGGATATTGGGATACTCCGTGAGCAGCCGGCTCAGGGCGTTGGCAAAAAACTCCTCCGAATCACTGAGATTCGCCTCCTCCGCTTGCTGGAGGATGCTTAAACGATCGGAAATAGTTTCAGCGCCGTTATAAAGATAGGTATAGGTCGCCAAATCCTGAGAAACACCCAGGGCAATGGCAATCATGGCTAAAAGAATAAAACAAAAAAAACGTTTCATGGACTGGTTCCTTTTCCTTTAATTATGGATAATATACATACATTTTATCCAATGATCCGGATCGGACTATTTTTATTGTATCATATAATTGAATATAGTAAACGGTATTCGGTCAAATTTTTAATTATTTGAGTCGGTTCTAAGATCCGGTGGGTCTTGGCGCTGACAGGGAGATTTTATGAATATCGCCGGGAATCGTTTTACCGATGATCATGGCAGGACCCTTCTGCTCAGGGGCTGTAACCTGGGGGGGAGCTCTAAATACCCTCTGCACCCGGATGGTCAAAGCTGGCGGTCCGAATCGCTCTTAAACCCTTCGGGGGTGTCTTTTGTGGGGCGGCCCTTTCCTGAGGAAGAGGCGGAGGCCCATTTTGACCGGCTCCGGCGCTGGGGATTTACCTTTATCCGGTTTATTATCACCTGGGAAGCCCTGGAACATGAGGGGCCGGGGATCTACGACGAGGCCTACCTGGCCTACCTGAGGAAAATTCTGCTTGTCGCGGAGCAAAAGGGGCTCTCCGTTTTTATCGATCCCCACCAGGACGCCTGGAGCCGCTGGACCGGCGGAGACGGCGCCCCGGCCTGGACCAGGGAAAAATTAGGCTTTAACCTGGACAACCTGGACGCCGTGGGGGCGGCGGTAACCCAGCAAAATTATCACCGGTTCAACCGGGGCCCCTATCCCCGGATGATATGGCCTGTCAATTACAACCGCTATGCCCCGGCGACCCTGTTTACCCTGTTCTTTGCGGGGAATGTCTATGCCCCGGGGGTTACGGTAGAAGGAGAGCCGGTCCAGGACTGGATCCAGGAACGATACTGCGCCGCCATGCGGCACGGCTACCGGCGCCTAAAAAACTGTAAGGCCGTCGTGGGGTGGGGAATCATGAACGAACCCCACCCGGGTTTTATCGGTTACCGCGACAACGGGGGCCTGGAAAACTGTATCGCCAAAGCCGGCCCCATGCCAAGCCCTTTCGCCGCCATGGCCGCGGCATCGGGCCGCCCGGTCCGGGTCCCGGTCTATTCCACGGGTTTAACGGGAATCCGGGTTACCGGGCACCAAACCCTCAACCCCCAGGGTCTGTCCCTGTTTAAAGAAGGTTTTACCTGCCCCTGGAAGCAGGCCGGGGTCTGGACCGACGAAGGGGGGGAACCCCGGCTCCTCAGGAAGGATCATTTCGCTTTGTACCAGGGAAGGCCGGCGGAGTTTGCCGGGGATTTTCTTAAACCCTTCATGAACCGCTTTATCCACCGGCTCCGGGAAGTACGGGAGGGGACGATCTTTTTTATTGAAGGGGTTCCCCAGGGGGACCAGCCCGGCTGGAAAAAGGAAGATCCCCCGGGGGTGGTAAACGCCTTTCACTGGTACGACGGCGTTACCCTCTACACCAAGTCATTCCGCCCCTGGTTTTCCCTGCGGATCGATACGGGAAAACCCCTGTGGGGTCGGAAACAGGTGGCCGCCTATTTTTCGGAACAACTGGGCCGGTCCATACGCTGGACCCGGGATCACATGGAAAACATCCCCTGTTTTTTGGGAGAATTCGGCCTTCCCTTTGACATGAACCGCGGGCGGGCCTTTAAGACCCGGAACTACCGCCTCCACGAGGAGGCCCTCTCCATGTATTACGACGCCATAGACGCCCATCTGCTCCATTCCACCATCTGGAATTACGCCGCGAATAACACCCATGAATGGGGGGACGGCTGGAATAACGAGGACCTTTCCATCTATCACAATGGGGAGGGCCGGGCGGTGGGGGGATGGTTGCGGCCCTATCCCCTGGCCACCGCGGGGATCCCCCGTTCTTTAAACTGGGACCGGAAAAAACGGCTCCTGGTCTACCGGTTTATGGCGGACGCGGGAATTTCGGCCCCCACGGAGATCTATGCGCCCCGGGAATATTTCGGCGACAAGCCTGAAATAACGATCAAAACCTCCCGTCCCGGGGAGCATATACCGGCTGAATACCAAGGGGAAACACAACGGCTCCTCGTTTCCCACGGGGGCTATGGGGGAGAAGTGGAAGTTTCGGTCCGGGGAGAGGGGGCATAGGCCCATAGGCGTTTACTTAGGGAACGAACCCTCTCTGGGGGCGGGGGTTGCATAAATATACGTTTGGGGTCTGACCCTTTACGTATATTTATGCAAGGAGCGGGGGGCGGACCCGCTATGCGTATACGTTGCGGAAAAAGTCCGCCGGTTACCCTGATTTTCGCGGATTAAAGAGGCTAAAATCAGCGTTAATCCACGGATAATTTTCCAGTCTTGCGTTTAAGTAAACGCCTATAGGGCATAGCCCCTTTCAGGCCACCGAAGGGGGGCTTACGCTCAAAATGGCGACAGCCCTCTATGGCTAAACTTGACCCGCAAATTTTTATCCCTATTGGTGGTCCACCGCTTCGAATTGTGGCGTTTTGAGCGGAATTTGTTTAAAAACTAAAGTTTTTGATCAACCCATTAAAGCAAAACGGCTGATCAATCCCATATATTCTTCATGAGATCATTACGGATACTGAAATAAGGAGTGTGGTACGAGATCCGTACCCGCGTCAACAACCGGGAGCCGTTGTTCCGCTTGGGGACAGGCGCTGTTCGCCCGGGTGTTCCGGGAGACGAAACGCCGGTTTGTCTTCGAGATTCGCGGGCTCTGTCTTGCGGATGACTGGCTGACGTTTTACATTAAACCGGCGGATGGGCTGGAACTGCCCGCAATCATGAAGTGGCTGAAACAGGTGTTTGCCCAACGGTACAACCGGGCAGAGGGGCGGATCGGGCATATTTGGGGGGACCGGTATGGGTCACGGATACTGGCGGGGGAGGCGCCGGTGGAGGAGGAGATCACGGCGGCGGGGGAATGGAGCGAAGTATCGAACGCCGGGGTCAGACCCCGGTGTGGGAAAGCGGCGATCCAAACCGCTTTTCCCCTCATATTCCCCCTTCTCCCCGCCCCGGGACCCGGATAAACGGCGCTCATCCGCCCTGGGTTCCAGAGCAACCTTCTTTTCCACACCAAGCCGAAAACACTCAGGGGGAAGGTCTGTCCCAAAACAGGTAAAACCTGAATTGCGGGTCACGTTTAGCCCCCTATGGGGGCCCCTGATTACCGGCGTTACCGGTAGGGGAAAAAGGCGATTTGGACCAATTCCGATTTTTTTTCAGAGGCGGTGGCCGTTATCGCTTCCTGGGACAGGGGCAGCCCTTCCTTTAGAAAATATTCAACCCGAAAGGCATCTTCCACCCGGTTCCGCATCTCCAGAATCCGGGAGACATAATCCAGGGTTCTTTTAGGGGTTTGATTGGATGTAACCCGGGCCGCCCCGGCATTGTACATAGCCAGCCCCGCAAGTTCCGAACCCGCCGTGTCCAGGCACCAGCGGAGATGGGCCATGCCGTAACGGGCATTTGTTTCGGGATTAAAAAAATCCGCATCCCTCAAATGGGGAAAAGACAGGTTGTTAAGTTGAAACAGGCCGCGGTCGACACTGCCGTTGGCGTTTTTCTTGTTGATCGCCCGCACAGTGTACCGGCTTTCTTCCCAGCACAGGGCAAAGGCCAGGGCAGGGGGGATGTTATAAATCTCCGCCTGGGCAAGGATCACCGAGGCCAGTACCCTGGAATCGGCGACGGACGTAAAAAATTCCACCACCCCTTCTTTAAAAGAAGGTTCCCGATAGAATTCGAGGATGATATCCCTCCGTTTCCCCGATGCCAGGACAGAGGAAGCGGGCATTTTCACCTCTAAGGAAAGGGGAATTTCCACTGATTTATCCTGAACCGTCGAATCCGGTTCCGGCGGCTCCCCTTGAGAAAGAAAAAAGAAGCCTATTCCCCCGGCGGATATTATTATGACCGCCAACCCAATACCAAAAAGCAACTTAAATTTAGAATACAAAATAGTCAAATACCTCATCATTTTATTTGAATTGGTAAATCCCGTCAGCCACGGAAACCAATTTCACCATTCGATTGGGTCTGAAACCGGCCCAACCACAACGAACACCACTATTATATACCTTCGGAGAAACGAAAAGCAAGGTTTTGGCAATTTGTTTTTGAGTTTACCGGAAACTACAAGGATTTGTAAAAAAAGACCATAGAGCCTGTCCCAAAACTAATTGACTGTGTACTAACGCGCACGGTTTTGGGAAGGCCGCTCTTTTTATACCAAATTCGTCCGCTCAATGGTTCTGACCCGGATGATCCCCTCCACTTTTCCAAGACGTTCCAGGGCGTCGGAAGGAATCGGTTGTTCCGTGTCGATGATATTATAGGCGTATTCATCCCGGTGGTGGTTGATCAGATCCGTGATATTGATCCCCGCCCCGGCAAGGATAGTGGTTATCTGTCCGACCATGTTGGGGATATTCCGGTTTGCCACCAGAAGCCGATGGGGGGCCCGCTGCTCAAGGCGGCACCGGGGAAAATTAACCGAATTTTTGATGGTCCCGGACTCAAGAAATTCCATGAGCTGCCGTACCGCCATAACCGCGCAATTATCCTCCGCTTCGGGGGTGGAAGCCCCCAGATGGGGAATACAGACCGCCCGGGGACAGACCAATAGTTCCGCGGTGGGAAAATCCGTCACATAGACCCCTAATTTTTCCGATTCCAGGGCTTCGATGATCTCCGCTTCGTTTACCAGTCCCCCCCGGGCAAGGTTGATGATCCGGGCGCCTTTTTTCATGATCCGGAATTTTTCCGCGTCCAGAAACCCCTTGGTGGTGTCCGAGAGGGGTACATGGAGGGTAACATAATCGGCCTTGGTAAGGAGCCCCTCCAGGGTATCCGCCCGTTCAACCTGACGGGAAAGGTTCCAGGCCGCTTCCACCGATATATAGGGGTCGTAACCGATGACCTTCATCCCCAGGGCCGCGGCGTCGTTGGCCACCATGACCCCGACCGCCCCGAGGCCTATCACCCCGATGGTCTTCCCCCGGATTTCCGGCCCCTCAAACCGGGACTTCTCCTTTTCCACCAGCTCCGGCACTTCGTCGGCCCGTTCCCCCAGGGACGCCCCCCAGTTGATCCCCCCCAGGATGTTCCGGGAGGAGAGGAGCAGGGCGGCGATGACCAATTCCTTAACCGCATTGGCGTTCCCCCCGGGGGTATTAAAGACCACCACCCCCCGATCACTGCACCGGGGGACGGGGATATTATTGACCCCCGCCCCGGCCCGGGCTATGGCCTTGAGGGTTTCGGGGAATTCGATGCCGTGGAGATCGGCGCTCCGCACCAGGAGGGCATCGGGATTTGGTAAATCACTGGCCACCTCGTAGCGGTCCCGGGGGAACAGCTCCAGTCCGTCGGGGGAGATTTTATTCATGGTCCGTATCCGAAACATCTATTTTTTTCCCTCCTGTTTTTCAAATTTTTCCATAAAGGCTATCAGCGCCCGGACCCCTTCCCGGGGCATGGCGTTGTAGATACTGGCCCGCATCCCCCCTACCAGGCGGTGCCCGGCAAGGTTCACCAGGCCCTCGGCGGCGGCTTCCGTAATAAAACGGGTTTCCCGGTTTTTCCGAGCCTCCGGATCGGCTCCGGTACACACAAAGGGGATGTTCATCAGGCTGCGGAAGGGCTTTTCCACCGGGGAACGGAAACCCTTCGAATTTTCAAGATACCCATAGAGGATTTCCGCCTTTTCCCGGTTTAATTCGGCCATGGCCCGGACCCCTCCCAGGCCCTTGAGCCATTCCAGGACCAGGCCGATGACGTAGATCCCGTAGCAGGGGGGGGTGTTGTACATGGATCCTTCCCCGGCGGAGATGTCGTACCGGAGCAGGGCCGGGGTCCAGGAGGGGGCCCGGCCGATGAGGTCTTCCCGGATGATCACCACGGTGGTTCCCGCGGGGCCTAAGTTTTTCTGGGCCCCCGCGTAGAGGATGCCGAACCGGGACACTTCCAGGGGTTCCGAGAGGATACAACTGGAAATATCCGCGGCCAGGGGAACCGGGCCGGTGTCGGGGAGGGTGTTCCATTTGGTACCCACAATGGTATTATTCAGGGTGATGTGGTAAAAGGCGTCCCCCGGATCCGGGGCCGGCGCGGGGGGAATATAGGTATACCCCCGGTCCCCGGAAGACGCAAGGGTCACGGCATCGGCGTATTTGACCCCCTCCTCGGCGGCCTTTTTTGCCCAGACGCCGGTTTCCACATAAACCGCCCGCTTTTTTTGGGCCCCCGCCTCCCCCGCGGCCAGATTGAGGGGGATCATGGAAAACTGTAACGACGCCCCGCCCTGGAGGAAAAGCACCCGGTAATTGGGGGGAATTTCCATCAATTCCCGGAGGAGGGCCTCGGTTTTTTCGATGATGGGCTTGAAATCGCCGGACCGGTGGCTCATCTCCATCACCGACTGCCCGGTCCCGTTGGCATCGGTCATTTCCGCGGCGGCCCGCTCCAATACCGGCAGCGGCAGGGTCGAAGGCCCGGCGGAAAAATTGTATACCCGCATAACGCACACCTCTTTTCACAACGTGTTCATCATAACCTTGAAGGGTCGTGAAATATTTCACAATAAGAGTAGAAGAACTAGGGCGTCGTGTCAAGAGCCCAGGATAAACACACAGCAATTCAAAATTTAAATAGACATAAAGAGAAAAGACGCCTAAAAGAACTTCCGGGGGGCGGCCTGACGCCTTGGCCTAAACAGCGGCCTTTATTGGGCCTACGCCATGGCGCCTTATTTCGTCAACACGCTACTGCGTGCCGCTACTGCGTACCGCTACTGCGTGCCGCTGCCGCCTGCGCTTATCGGGCGCCTGTCGGCCGGGCAAATAACGGTTCCCCCCGGAGGGTCCCCCCGCTATTTGCCCGCCGCCACCCCCACCCAAAACACGCACACGTATGTGTGTTTTTGAGTCCCGGTATCACGGCGTGGCCCTAGAAAAGGTAAGACATAAGAACCAGCAACCGGGCCGGTGAACTTTTTCGGGCGTCTTTTCTCTCCGAAGAAAACAAAAATTGCTGCAAAAAAATGGGAATATTATGGTAAAAAACGACCAAATGGTTACTGTACTGCATTAAGACGACCATATCCTTACAAAACCATTTAGTCATTTTTAGATTGAACGAGCCTTTTTTTAAACTTTGAATTGCTGATAAACACTCAAGGATTTACCTCCTCCTCCTTTGGGCGCATTTCCGGCGCATGGGTTGTCGTTTGCGCGACAATTTCAAGAGGAAACCGGGCTTTCCGCTTCAATCCCTTGCGCGTTTCCGGCGGGAGCCTGTTTTTCGCTAGACAAGCGGCAAACAGGCGGCAGACGATTCTATGCGTTTATCCTGGCAAGGTCATGCTTTTATCCGGGACGCAAAATCCCGGCTCTCCCGATCAGCCTCACCGGTACGGGGGGACCAAACAGCGGGGCTTACCGGCGGCCGGTTTTCCGCCGTACCGGCCCTCGAAGGGGGCTCCGGGGAAAGCCGGAATTTCGCGGCCCGGGCAGGGCCAAAAATTGCCCTGGGGGGATAGGCGCCGGCAATAATTTTTTCAAGGATTGTATAAAAACATCAAGTAGATTATGATAAAGTGAGGTTTTTATGGAAGATCTGTTCCAAGGACAATCCTTTGATTCGATCTTGACCCAAAGGGTGGACTTATTTGATTCTCTTTCAGACCAGGAGCAGGCGGCGGTAAGGGCCCGGGCGGGTGTTTTGCAGCTTCGCCGTAAGGCCCGGCTTTTCTCCATAGGGGATCGGGCGGAGCATTTTTATGTGCTTTTGGCCGGTTCAATCCGGGTTTTCAGATCCGGAATGGACAACATGGATGATGAGTTGGCCTATTTTGCCCCGGGGGATATCATCGGCGATTTCGATTTTGCCCGGCAGGCCGTATACGATGCTTCCGCGGAAGCCGCGGAAGATTCTTTAGTGATCATGTTTCCCGGTTTTGGGATAACCATGGATACCTTCACCCCGGAAGAACCCCATGCCGCGGCAAAAATTTACCTCAATTCCATTCGGATGATCACCTCCCGGATTAAGATAACCCAAAAGATCATCATGAAAAACATTTCCTGGGTTCAGGAACTGTACCGGTTAGCCTACGAAGATCCCGGTACGGGCCTTTGGAAACAATCCTTTCTTACCAATGAGATAAGCCAGATCCTGGAGGTTCCCACGGCCCTGATCATGTTAAAGCCGGATCGGTTTAAGACCCTGGTGGATTCCCGGGGGCATACTGTGGGGGACGAAGCCATGATCCGGATCGCCGCCATATTAAAGAATATTACCCGCCGGTTGAGCCGGGGATGGCCCCTGCGGTTTAAAAGTAACGAAACCGGTATGCTGATACCCCAATGTCCCGCTGCCCAAGCGGAAACCCTCGCCCGGGAATTACAGGAGACCATTGCCGCCCTTGAGCCGGTTCCTCCCCAGGATGATTATCCTGCCTTCAACTTTACCGCTACCGTCAGTTGGGGTATATGGCCGGAGGATCACGCCGGCTGGGACAGCCTTTTGAAGGGTACCTACGCCCTGCTTCTGGATACCTGGCGGGCCGGCGGTAACCGCCTGAGCCGTTACACCGGATCGGAGGAACCATGAGCCAAGCGGTAGAAGCCCTATCCCCCCAGGATAAGACGGTTCTTATCAACTCGCCCCTCCTATCCTCTTTGAGCAAGCTGGAGTTTGACGCGGTAGCCGCTTGTCTGGAACGCCGGTGTATAGCCAAGGACGGCACGGTTTTTTCCGAAGGGGAACCGGGGAAAGAGCTGTTCATTCTCCTCTCCGGGGAATTAAACGCCTATGTAACCCAGCCCGGGGAAATCCAGCGGTGGATGTTCACTATCACCCCCGGAGATTTTTTGGGGGAAATGTCCATCATTTCCAACGATCCCCGTTCCGCGACCATTATCGCCGAGGTTGATTCGGAACTGATGGCCCTTAAGGACACGGATTTTTACCGTTTTGTTTCCCGGCATCCCATGATCGGGGTCAAGCTCCTCAAAGCCATTGGGGACGTGCAGAACACTTGGCTGGAACAGACCGCCCGGCACCTCAGCGACCTCATGAGTTGGGGTGAAACCGCCCGGCGGCGGGCCATTACCGATGAGCTTACCGGGCTCTATAACCGGCGTTTTCTTGAGGGGTTAATCAAAAACCGTTTTGGACAGGGTATCGTCCAGATGCGAAACATAGCCCTGTTGATGATGGACTTGGATAAGGTTCATATTATAAACGAGACCTACGGCGCCCCGGCGGGGGATCGGGTCATCGTCATGAGCGCGCAAGCCCTACAGCGTCATCTGCGGAACGGGGATATTGCCGCCCGGCTTTCGGGGGATGAGTTTGCCGTCCTGCTCCAGGACACGGATGAACAGACCGCCCGGGAGGTGGCGGAACGGATCCGTACCGCGATCTGTTCCCAGGAAATACCGGCTGCCCCCGGCCCCGAAGCTAAAAATGGGGCCGTCATCTCGGTCCAAATCAGTATCGGGATAGCGACGGCGCCGGCCCACGCCGGGGATGCCGAATCCCTGATGATCAAGGCGGATGACGCCCTCCTCAAGGCCAAAAATTTGGGCCGGAACCGGGTGGAAATCGCCGATTAAGGGCCGCCGGCGCCTTAGGGCAAAAGCATTTACTTTTATCCGGGATACAACCGATTGTCCTCGCCGGTACGGGTTAAGTAATCAGACGAGGCTTACCGGCGGCAAAGCCCCTGCCGCCGCTTCCCCGCCGTACCGGTATTTTTCTCCGGGGGTGTATCCCGAATATCGTACCAAAATTGCCCTAAGGCGCCTTAGGGATTAGTTTTTGTTACCGGTAACTATAACCTGACAAGGAAGGGCGCCAGGCGCCCTTTTAGATCAAAGATACACCGGCACCTGAATCTCCAGCCCTCCATTCGTAGATACGCCAGTTATATTCATTTTATAGATTGAAATATTTACGGTATACTTAAGCCCTTTATCGCCCGTGATTTCTATGTATTCCGGGTAATGGAATTTACGGTTATATTTGATCCAAAATGAAGTCAAGCCCCTGTCCGCCAGAGCCGCCTTGTCCGTTATCCCCAAGCCATAAATGATGTCATATACATCGGACATAGTATCAGCCATAAGAAGAGGCGCCCACGATATGTCTGACCTCTTATCGCTTCTCCCATACGGAACATCTTGATATATAATGTGGTTTTTAGTCATAGAGAACGCAGGATTCGACAATTTATGCGTTTGCTTAAAAGAATAACCCGTTTGTCCCCATGCCATTTGCTCCCATGCGGCTCTTTCCGCGATAAAGACCGCCCAATTAAAGCGCTCCTCAACGGCAACCGCATTTTCGGCCAGCGGATCCAGGACAGGGATATCTTCCTCTATGACCGCTTCTCCGGCTAGCGGTTCCTCTTGGCTAGGGATATTTTCCTCTATGACCGCTTCTCCGGCTAACGGTTCCTCTTGGCTAGGGATATTTTCCTCTATGACCGGTTCCTCGACTAGCGGTTCCTCCCGGACAGGGGTGTTTTCGTCTAGTTCTATTTGGTTCGCTACTTTGTTATCCATGTTCAACGTATCGACCAGCAGATCGTCGGCACAGGCGCCTAACCACACCACCACAAAAAACGCCAGTATTATTACTCTGTTTTTCATAATACTACTTCCTTAGACGGCTAAAAATTTCTTTAATTTACCGTGGAGTACAAATATTTTACTAACCGACTAAATAAAATTATATATATTTTCTATAAAAAAACAAGAAAAAAATACATAAATTTGAAAATTTTAACAATAGAGGCTGTTCCAAAACTTCAGTTTTTGGAACAGCCTCCTTGGATTTAAGGAAAAAAACGGGGCTTTTGACCGGTTTTTTCAAGAGCCTGTTCCAAAACCGTGCGCGTTAGCGCACAGTAAATTAGTTTTGGAACAGGCTCAATAATTACCCGGATAACGATTTATCCGTCTATTGTTTGTAGCGTCTAAGGAAGCGCTGATTTATTCAATCGAGAATAAATCAGTGCTCCTTTAATGTGGTTTTTTCGCAGTTTTTCGTAGAAAAACGAGAAAAATAATAGGGCAACGATGGTTAGCGTCAAGTTAATCAGCGTTGCCCTAAGTAACACACCGGTTTAGGAATTAACAGCCAATTTTCTGAAAAAGCCTTGGAGAAAGTCCAGGTAATATAAACAAACGGTATATTATTGTAATTTTGCTTTACTCGACAATAAATTGAAAAGCCGGATGACGGAAAATTATCCCGCAACTCCTTATAAAATAAGGAGTTGCGAGCCTTTCAGAAAATTTTCCACCGGAAATGGACAGGATTCAAGCCCTTAGGTACTATTGTCCTTACCGGTACGGGTTAGCCAAACAGGCGGGGTTTACCGGCGCCTTACCTCATGCCGGTTGTTCATGCCCCGGCAAGGAATTCCTTACCGGGCGGCCCGGGCCGCGGCGTCTTCCACCGCTCCCAGGAAACCGGCGCTTGACTCGGTCGCCCCGGAAATCGCGTCAATATCGGTAGACCCCGTGGAGAGTACCGCCTCCAAAAGTTCCTCCAGAGCATACCCCCCCACCAGGGGATCTTCCCCGTGGTCCAGGATCTCGATTCCCCGGATATCCCCGCCGGGGCCTATCCGAACCCGGAGGCGTATGGGCCCCCGGTATCCTTCCCCGAACCCCTCGTAGAATTCCCCCGGATCGTCACGGGCGCCGGAAGACGCGCAGCCCGCCATTATTCCCAGGGACAAGACAAAAAGCAACAACCCTTTCATAGTTCCTCCGAAGATATATGGGTTTGTCCCGCGGCCTGCTTTAGTTGTCCCGCTTTTTTTCCGCTTTTTCGATAAATTTTTCGTTGTTGACGATGAACCGCTGATGGGTTCCTTCCCCTATCTTTTCAAGGCCGTCCCCGGCTTCCACCCGGAATTCCAGGCGCCGTCCCTCAACTTCAACCAGTTCCGCGGAGGCCCGGACCAGCATACCCGGCGGGGTCGGCGCCAGGTGTTTTACCGCGAGTTCCGTCCCCACCGTGGACCAGCCCTCGGGGAGGAGCTTATCCGCCGCGTCAACCGCGGCTCCTTCCATCAGGGCCGCCATGGCCGGGGTCGCGTATACCGGCAGCCCGCCGCTGCCGTAAAACCGGGCCACGTTGGCGTCCGTAACCCGTTCTTCTCTGACGCCCTTGATTCCGGGCTTTATTATGTCGCCGAATTCCATACTTCTCCCTCAAGCCCCGTCTTTTTAGGCGGCAATTCAAAGTTTACAAAAGGCCCGTTCAATCTAAAAATGACCAGGGGCCCCTCCGGGGGGAACCGCTATTTGTCCGCCGCCCCCCTGAAAATTCTTTTAGGCGTCTTTTCTCTTTATGCCTATTTAAACTGAGAATTACTGCCGATCCACTGGATGTTTTGCGATTTTTCCGGCATAGTTATCCTATGATGCTGAAGGGAATCTATACTCCCCCGCTTTTGAGTATAATGATTATGGTTTTCTTGTTCCATACCTCCTGTTATAAAGCGGAATCCCGGGGGGGGGGGAATTCCGGGCCGGGCATGGAAATCGCGGCGGATACGGAAGTGGTTTTGAACGATCAGATAGAATATATCCTGAATAAAGCGGAGATCCCCCCGGAAACGGCCCGGCGGGTCCTGGCGGCCGCTCTGGAAGGGCCTTCCTTTATTTTGGACCTTTTGACGGTCCTGGAGGGGGAGCCGTACCTCCGGGCGCTGGTGGACAAGGAACATCCCCTGCCGCCGGACTATGAGCCCGCGGACCTGGTGGAGTTAGCCGAAGGTTCCTACCGGGTAAGCCGGCCGGGCCTCCTCCTGCGGCGGGGGGCGGCGGAGGCCCTGGAGGAGATGGCCGCCGCGGCCCGGGCCGACGGGGTAACCCTGACCGCGTCTTCCGCCTACCGGTCCTACGCCTATCAGGAGGAGGTCTATAACCGGAATGTCCGGGAATTGGGGCGGGAGACCGCGGACCGGGAATCCGCCCGGCCCGGACGCAGCCAGCACCAGACCGGGCTGGCGGTGGACTTTGGTTCCATCGACGATTCCTTTGCGGAAACCCCCGGGGGCCGCTGGATCCTGGTGAACGCCGGCCGTTTCGGCTGGTCCCTCTCCTTCCCCAACGGGTACGAGGCCGTTACGGGCTACCGCTGGGAAAGCTGGCATTACCGTTATGTGGGCCGGGATCTCTGTTCTTTTATTGACGCCTACTTTGACGGTATCCAACAGTACGCCCTGCGGTTTATCGCCGAGTGGGAACAGGGCAATTCAGCCTCAATTTCACCCTAAATTGTCCGATCCGGGGTATGTCCGGCGTCCCGGGAGCCGGCCCGCAGTTTTTTTAACTCAAAGAAGATCATCACTGCGGTGAGGATCACGGAAAAGCCGTCCGCCACCGGCGCGGCGGAGATCACCCCGTAAAGTCCCCACAATCTGCCGAAGATGAGCATACAGGGGATAAGGACAATGCACTGCCGGAGCATGGAGAGGAGGATGGATATCTTCGGGCGGCCGGTAACCACAAAAACATTGGCGGATACGATCTGAAAGCCGACGAGGGGGAGGAAGGTCATCACCACCCGCATGGCCCAGGGGGTAAGGGTCAACAGGGCGGGGCTCCCCTGGGGGGCGAAAAGGCTGACCAGGACGTGGGGAAAGCCCCGGACCAGGATGAAACCCAGGGTACAGATGACCGTGGCCGCGGAAATGGCCCGCACATAGGCCCGGAGGACCCGGTCGAATTTTTTCGCGCCGTAGTTGTACCCCAAAATAGGCTGGGCCCCCTGGTTAATGCCGAATACGGGCATGAGGATCATCATGGAGACGGAGCCCACGATATTCATCCCGGAAAGAGCGATGTCCCCCCCGTTATCCACCCCCAGGGCGGCGGCTCCGTAGATACCCATACTGTAATTATAGCAGAGTTGTACGGCGGACATGACAAACTGTAATAAAAACTGGGCGGATCCAAAGGTCATGATCGCCAGGACTGTACTCCCGGAGGGTTTAAAAGATGAAAACCGGAGCCTGATCACCGCCCGTTTCCCGAGGTTAAAGGACAGAATCCACAGGGCGGCGGCAAACTGGGAGATAATCGTGGCCCAGGCCGCCCCTTCAACCCCCCAATGGAAGATAAAAATGAAGAGAGGGTCCAGGATCATGTTGAGGCCCGCCCCGATGATCATGCTGATCATGGTGATGGTGGGAAACCCCTGAGCCCGGGTGCAATGGGAAAAACCAAACCCCACCAACATAAAGATCTGACCGTAGAGAATGATCCGGTAGTACCGGCGAGCATATTCCAGGGCGCCGCTCCCCTCCTGGGACCCCAGCAGGGACAAGAGCGGTTCAAGGAAAATAAGCCCCCCCGCCATAAGGACCGCCCCGGAAACCGCTAAAAGCCAGAAACAGTGGTTCAGGGCGTTTTCCGCCTCCGCCCGCCGGCCTTGACCCAGGCGCATGGAGATCATATTCGCCGCGCCCACGCCGAAAAGCATGGCAAAGGACATGGCTATGGTCATCAGGGGCAGGACGAGGGACAAACCGCCGAGGGCGACTTCGTTTACCCCCCGGCCGACAAAGATCCGGTCCACCACATTGTACAGGGCATTAACCAGCATCCCGGTAATCGCCGGGATGGAAAAACGCACCAACAGCTTTCCAACGGATTCCGTGCCCAACCGATCCGCGGCGTCTGTCTGCGTCTGGGATGACTCACTGGGCATCAAAGACTCCGTTTGTTTCAAGGGGCTGCTTCAAAACTTTAAGTTTTGGGGAAATTTTATTATAAATATATTTAACGGCTCCGTCAAGCCCGCGCAATGCCTCATCCAGGGCAACCGCATTATAAAACCCCTCAAGAAAAAGGGAAAAAAGCCGAGAGGGAAGGGATGGAGGGGAAAAATGGACATACGGACCGAACTTGCTCTGATCCCGGACCCCCGGATCG
>JAIRMO010000091.1 GCA_031258625.1 Spirochaetaceae bacterium
AGCGCCACCCTCAACGCCTGGGTCAAAAACCTCGCCTGGGAATACACCAAATCCCCCCTGGAAATCGAAATCGCCCCGGAGACGGTTACCGTGGACGAGGTGGAACAGATCCTCTACCACGTCCCCAGCGACGACAAGATGCGGTTCCTTATGGGCATCATGGAACGGGAAAAGCCCGAAAGCGCCATTGTTTTTTGTAATACAAAACGTTACACAGAAATCGTGGCCAAACGGCTGCGGATCAACGGGATTGAATGCGAATTTATCATCGGGGATCTGCCCCAGGTCAAGCGGCTCAAGATCATCGACGATATCAAGGCGGGCCGGATCCACTTCCTCGTGGCCACCGACGTGGCCGCCCGGGGTCTGGACATTGAGGGGCTTGCCCTGGTGGTGAACTACGACCTCCCGGTGGAAGCGGAAAATTACGTCCACCGCATAGGCCGGACCGCCCGGGCGGGTAAAACCGGCAAGGCCATCACCCTGGCCAGCGAACAGGATGTTTATGAGTTGCCCGCCATTGAAAAGTACATCGGGAAAAAGATCCCCTCGGAAATAGCCCGGGAAGACCTCTACGGTGAAGATAAGAGCCGGGGGATGCGGATCCATACCGACTCCTATGACGACCGGTATGACGACCGGGACAAGCGCCGGAGCGACGGAAGACGCCGGGAAGGGGGACGGTCCGGTGAGGGCCGTTCCAGCGAGCCCGGCAGGAGCCGGGGAGAAGGCCGGGGACGGGGTGAGGATCGGCAAAGCCGGGGAAGGGGCGCCCCTTCCCCGGCGGCTCCCGGTACTTCCGGGGAGCTTTCCCGGCTTTCCTTTGATGAGCGGATGGCCTATTACAAACAGAAATACGATTCTTCCCCGGAGAAACCGGAAGCCGCCGGGGCCCGTCCCCCCCGGAGATCCGGGCAGCGGCCCCCTGCCGCCGGTGAAACCGGGGGCGGTGAAGGGGCCTCCGCCCAAAAATCCCGGCGCCGGAACAGATCCCGGCATCAGGAGGCCCCCCGGACCGGCGAAGGCCGTAACGCCGGACAGGGCCGGGGCGGCCCTCCGGGAAAATCCGGGCCGAACCGGGCCGGGGAAAAACCCCTTGCCGGAAAAGGCCCGGCGAAACAACCCCCGGGGGGATCCGTTCCTTCCCGGACCGGACCTGAAAAACCGGGGCTCCTCGCCCGGATTACCGGTCTTTTTAAGAAGCCCCGGGGCGGAGGCCCCTCAAAGGGGTCCAAATAGTGATCGCCCTTGCCGATATAAGCCTTAAATTTGGGGAACGGACCCTTTTTAAGGACGTTACCCTCAAATTTACCCCCGGGAACTGTTACGGCGTCATTGGGGCCAACGGCGCGGGGAAGTCAACCTTTCTTAAAATCCTCTCCGGTGAAATGGAACACGACCGGGGGGAAATTTCTCTCAGCCCGGGCCAGCGGATCGCCGTCCTCAAACAGGATCACTTTGCCTTTGAGGAATTCTCCGTCCAGGAGACGGTGATCATGGGCTACCCCAAACTGTACGGGGTTCAGAAGGAGCGGGAGGCCGTTTACGCCAAGGAAGATTTTACCGAGGCGGACGGTATGCGGGCCAGTGAGCTGGAGGCCGACTTCGCCGACCTGGGGGGGTGGGAGGCTGAGGCCCAGGCGGGGCAGCTCCTCTCGGGGCTGGGCCTGGAGGAGGCCGACCAGGGTAAAGCCATGGCGGAGCTGGACGAATCCAAAAAGGTCCGGGTCCTCCTCGCCCAGGCGCTCTTTGGGAATCCGGACATCCTCCTCCTGGATGAACCCACCAACGGCCTGGACATGGAATCCATTGCCTGGCTTGAGGATTTTCTTATTGATTTTCCCAACACGGTAATCGTGGTGTCCCATGACCGCCACTTCCTCAACGCGGTGTGTACCCATATCTGCGATATCGACTTCGGTAAGATCACCCTCTATTCGGGGAACTACGACTTTTGGTACCAGATGAGTCAGATGCTCCAGCGCCAGGCTCGGGATCAGCTTAAAAAGCGGGAGGAAAAGGCCCGGGAATTACGGGAATTTATCCAGCGTTTTGCCTCCAACGCCGCCAAGAGCCGTCAAGCCACGAGCCGTAAAAAAGTTCTGGAAAAGCTGGACCTGGAAAACGTCGCCGTCACGAGCCGTAAATTCCCCTATGCGGCCTTTAAACCCAGCCGGGATATCGGGAACAACGTCCTCAGGATAGAAAAACTCTCCCGTTCGTCCGAGGGAAGGGAATTCCTCAAGGATTTTACCCTGACGGTGAACCGGGGGGATAAAATCGCCTTTGTGGGGATTGAACACGGCGCAAAATCCGTTCTTTTCGACATCATTGCCGGGGAGCAAAAGGCCGATTCCGGGGACTACTACTGGGGTCAGACCACGGCCTTCTCCTATTTCCCCCGGGAAAACAGCGCCCTGTTTAACTCTACCCAATCCATCACCGACTGGCTCAAGGGTTATTCCCCGGACCAGGACGAAACCTATGTGCGGAGTTTTCTGGGGAGGATGCTTTTTTCCGGGGAAGAGGCCCTGAAGCCCGTGAACGTCCTTTCCGGGGGGGAAAAGGTCCGGTGTATGCTGGCCCGGATGATGCTTTCCGGGGCCAACGTCCTTATCTTTGACGAGCCCACCAACCACCTGGACCTGGAGGCGATCACCGCCCTGAACAACGGCCTGGTGGAATTTACCGGGGTGATCCTTTTCAACTCCCACGACCACGAATTCGTCAATTCCATAGCCAACCGGATCATCGAAATAACCCCCGCCGGCCTTATCGACCGGATGATGCCCTTCGACGACTACCTGGCGGACGAATCCGTCAAAGCCCTGCGGGCCGAAGCCTATCATCACGCGGAACGGCTGCAGTTATAACGGTTCTAGGAAATTTCTCTAGTGGTGGTTAAACTCAGGGTTCATACCCTAATAACGCCCTAAAGCTCCCCCGCCGCAAGGCGGGTTCGTGGGTATGAACCCTTCGCTACGAATCAATGGTTATGGATAAATAGATAACCTGATCATCAAAAATTTTAAAGGGAATACAGAGGAGCTGTTTTCTTTCAGCGGGGAGGGCGACCATATGGGCCTTACCTTTTATAATATAGGGCAGGGAAATAACTATTTTGAACATCCCTTGCAGGTTTTTTTTAACATTTCCGGTAACTATATTGACAATTTCACCAATCGCGTCGATCACATCACTGTCCAGGTAGGTATGCTTGATCCCGGTTATGTTTTCGGTGATTTGTATGGCCGTTTCGGCTTTCATGGAAATAGATACCATCCCCCGGGTTTCCCCGCTCAGGCTTACAATACCGCTAATATCCCATTTCTGAAAATCTTCCCGGGCGATAAAATAAGCCCGTCCGGCGATTAAATCACATTTTACCATATTTTTAAAAACCATGGTACAAACTTCAATAAAAGGAGCTATGTATTGGTACATACTTATAATTATATCATAATCATTCATGGGAAACTATATTTTATCGTATCGGGTTCAAGGCAGTGTTATTTATTTTTACCCGGGATGTGAAATTCCGGTTCCCCTTGATCACCCCCACCGGTACGGGGCGGCCAAACCGGCGGGGCATACCGGCGGCGGGTCCGCCCCGTTTCAGATAGACGACAATTTTGTGGGGATCAACGCCGGGTTTGCGCTTAACTAAACGGTTGTCGGCTGAGGCGTTTAAACCTTTATGAAGGCCGCTATAATGAAACGGGGCGGGTCCGCCGGCGGTATGCCCCGCCGGCCGTTTTTCCGTTGTACCGGTGTTTCCGGGGGGATCCGGAATTTCGCGGTCCGGGCAGGGCCTAAAAATTGCCGCCGGGGTCAGGGGTTAAGCAAATTCTGGTACAGGAGGTAATTTTCCTGGTCAAAACACACAAAAATCACCGCTTGAATCCCCGGTGTTTCGGCGAGGGTCTTTTGTACCGTATCCAGGGCGATCCGGGCGGCCCCTTCCTTGGGGAAGCCATAAACCCCGGTGCTGATATTGGGAAAGGCTATGGTGGAAAAGCCCGCCTTTGCGGCAAGGAAAAGGCTTTTCCGGTAACAGGAGGCCAAAAGTTCGGGCTCCCCCCGGCGTCCGCCCTGCCAGACGGGGCCTACGGTGTGGATCACCCCCTTGCAGGGGAGCCGGTAGGCGCCGGTAAGGAGGGCTTCACCGGCGGGGCAGGGTTCGGCCCCTTCCTTGCTCCGGGCCGCGGCGATGCGCCGGCACTCTTCCAGAAGTTCAGGCCCCGCGGCCCGGTGGATGGCCCCGTCCACTCCCCCACCCCCCAAAAGGCCTGAATTAGCGGCGTTTACGATGACATCCACCGTGAGTTTGGTGATGTCCTCCTGTTTAATTTCAATTTTTGCCATAGGCTCCTCCTGATTACCCCCTTCGGTATAGCGTAACAGCCGGGCGGCGATTTCCCGGGCGATTATTTCCGCTTTTTTTTGTTCCGTAAAAACGATCATATCGGCGGCCCCCCGGTATGACCACGTCCTTCGTTCATGGAGGGTGCGGTGGGTTTCCTGGGGGTTGGGGGTATTGAGAAAGGGGGGCAGTTCCCCGGTTTTTTCAGCCGCGAGCCGTATCCGTTCCCAGGCCGTTTCGGGGGTAAGTTCCAGGCAGGCCAGGAGGATCCGTTCCGCCTGATCTAACCGTTCCATGGCGGGAGGGTTATCGATAATCCCCCCGCCCGCGGCAATCACCCGGAAGGGGTCCTTCCCCCCTTCGCCGGACCGGGTCAAAAGGGATTCCAGGGCCTTCCATTCGGCGTTTCTGAAGACCGAAACCCCCGCCTGGTACAAAGACCGGGGGGATTTTCCGGTTTGGGTTTCGATCAATTCGTCCAGATCCGTAAATTCACCCGGTAAAAGGGACGCTAAAATTTTGCCGACAGTCGTTTTTCCCGAATGTTTTGGTCCCATCAAAAGGATCGTCCGGGGGGGCCCGTTTTTTTTCATAGACTATACCCTGGGGAAAAAATTACAGTAAAATAAAGGTAATGAACGAATTATGGGACCTTTTATTACTGGCGGTTATCACCCTTTTACCCCTTATATCGGTATATCTCTGGTTTCGGACAAGCAAATTTCCGATAAGGTTACCGTGGTTTTTGCTGGCCCTTCTGGGAGGCGCCGCGGCTCTTTTTATTGCCGCCCTAATCCAGAATTTTTTGCCAAGATCCGGCGACAATTTTACGAAGGGCTTTTTTTTCAAACTTTTTATTGAAATAGCCCTTACCGAAGAATTGGGCCGTTTTATGGTATTACTGCTTCTTTTCCGGCTGAGATCGTTCTTCAACACGCAGTCCCCGGAGGAAGCCGCCCCCTTCCCCTTGGGGCCCGCCACGGGAATAATCGCGGGGCTTGGTTTTGCCGCGGTGGAAACCGCCTCCTATGGGCCGGCGAACCTGGGCATCATCCTGATCCGAACCTTTACTACCGTACCCCTCCACGGGGCCTGCGGCGCCCGGGACGGCGCTGCCGCGTTTTTATGTGCCCGGGACCCCTTTCGGGCGGTGATGCGTTTTCTTTCCGCGGTTATCATCCACGGTATGTACAATTTTATGGTGGTCCGCACCGGCCTTTTCAGTGTTTTTGCCATTCTCATCGCCGTTACCGCCCTGGGCTCCTCAATTCAGGAAATTCGCTCCCTGTCCGGCTATCCCCGTGATGCGGCTTTTTAAAAGGCCGCCGAAACGCGGCGGAGCGGCCGTTGGCAGTCGTCGTGTTACGGGGCGTCATCCCCGGGCAGCGATTCTCCCTTGAAAAAGGGGATCTTAACCTAAAAATGACCGTTCCGCGTCTTACCAGAGGATGAGTTTTCCCCGATCCGGAAGGAAACCCCGGGCCTTGAGGGCTTCCGCGTATTCCCCGGAGGCGGCGGAGCGGCCGTTAATCCGTTCTATGGTGATTTTTCCCGCGGGGTTAACCGCCCTGTTCCGGGGAAAGGAGAGAAAGGCCAGGACGTTCCCCAGGGCGGGATCCTCCGGGGGGATAAAAACATCGACATCCATGCCCCCCCGCCTGGCGACAACCAGGAGTTCCGGGCCCCGGAAACAGATACGGGTGTTCTGCTGCCGCGGAGGGAGCCGGGGATCAAGCCCTTCAACGGAAAGCCCCGCGGGGCTCGCCGGGTCCGCGGCGTTCATCCAATAAATCGAAGTTTCCCCTTCGGCCTTATCCAGTTCCCCGGGGATCTCCGGAGCGGCGAACTGGAGGGAGTTGATCCCTGAAAAGAAACGTCCCGCGATTACTTCCCCTGCCAGTTCAAGCCGCCGGATGGCGGGGAGGAGCCGGGCCCAGGAGAGATGGGGGAGTTCCCGCTCTAAAAGGGGCCTGCAGAGGATACCCCAGCGCTTAAGGAGGAGCCTTACCCGGCCTCTTTCGAACTCCTCTTCCTCCAGGGGATCGGCATCCGCAAATCCCCTGCCGGATACCCCCGTTCCATAGTCCGGTTCCAGGGAAAACCACCGGCCCGGTACCGGGGGGCCGGTTCGCCAGCGATCCCGCAGGGCCCGGGGAAGACGTTTCGGCATCCCCCGGGAACAGACGGGGAGGGCTTCCTCCTCCCGGGGGATAAAACCCCGGATTAAACCCCGGCGTACCGGTTCCCAGGAATCCGCGGAAAGCCGGCCCTTCCAAACTTCTTCCCAGAGGGCCCCGGCGCAGGAACTACTGTCCAGGCCCAGGGCTTCCTTTATTTCCCAAAAATCCCTGGGAAAATCGAAAAAAGCGGGGTCCGGCCGGCCCTCAAAGGGAGGAACCCGCCCCAGTTCCGATCCCCCGGCAATATCCATATCTTCGGGGGAACAAAAGGCGGCCCGTTCCCTGCCCGTACCGTACCAGAGGAGTTCCCCCGCCCGGAGCTTTTGGTCCAGGATTTCCCCGGAATAGGCGGGTTCCCGAAGGGGAAGGATGTCCCCTTCCCAGAGGGCCGCCGGGGCGGAATATCCCCCCAGGGTTTCCCAGGGCAGGGATGGGCTGTCCTGGGAAACCCTGGGAGGGAGTATGCCCTGACGCCGGGCGAGAAAGGGGACAAGGAGGGAAGCCGGCCGCTCCTTGACTTCCCGCCGGGCCCGCTTCCGGGAGAGGCGGAGGAGGAATTCCAGGTTTTCCCGGTCACAGATAAAATCCGATTCCTCCCCGACCGCCACCTCCCGGACCAACCCACCCGTCCCGGCAAGGGCGTCCGCCGCCCCCTCGGCTTCCGCGGCGGTGAGGCCGAAGAGGGCCCCGATTCGGGAAAGGGGAAGGGGCCCCTCATAACGAAGCCAGGAATCCAGTAAAGCCGGGGCGTCTTTTTTCCAGGCGGGGGCCCATTCCCGGTGAACCACGACGGGGGAAACCGCCCCTTCCCGCAGGACAAGGCCGATCTTTCCCCCCAGGGCAGGGTCTTTCCCGTAATGTTCCCGGAGTTCTTCCGGCAGGACCCGGAGGAGGGCCTCCCATTCATCCTGGGGGATCGCCACCCGCTCCTTGACCCATTCCGCAAGGCTCCGTTCATCCTCGGGAGCCCAGCCGGGGAGTTCCCGCCTGAGCCGGGCGCAAAAATCCGCCGCTACCCCGGGGGACAGGGGAGGCCGGGACCGGGCGTTGTCCAGGGCTTCCTCAATGACCATGCCGGAAAGGGAAGGGCCTCCCTTTCGCAGATCCGGCCGTTCATCGTACTCATAAAGGAGGGCGCCGGTTTCTTTCCAGACCAGGTCCCGGGCAAAAGGGCTTGGAGTCCGGGTCCTAAAGAAGGAAATTACCACCTTCCCCTCCCGGATATCCCGGAGGAGGCCGGTAAAACCCTTCAGGTCAAACTGGTCCCGGAGGCAGCTCCGCCAGGCTTCGGCCGCCACGGGAAAGTCGCCGTAGGAGGCGGCCCCGTCGAAGAGCCGTTTTGCCCGCTGCCGCAGAATCCACAGGGGGGTCCGTTTCCCAAACCCCGTCCGGGGGAGGAGGAGGGACCGTTCCGCCGCTTCCCGGAAGGAGGCGCCGAAAACCCCGGAAGATTCAAAGCGCCGGTAAAATTGCCCTTCCCCCCGGAGCTTATCCCCCTGGATTTCTCCCAGGGCCCTGAGACGGCGGATAAAAAATTCCTCCGGCGTACCGGGAATGGACCGGGGAAGGAGCAGGAGCAGGGCGTTATCGTCGGGGAAGGCCTCTACCCGGCTCCGGACGGTCTCTTCCAGCTCTTCCGCCAGGGCCATGGCCAGGGGGTAATTCACCATACCCCCCCGGAAACTGTGGAGGATTATCTGGTAGGAATCTCCCCGGCCTACCGGATCGTCGACGATTTCCACCGGGATAAACCCCGTCCCCGGCAGGGAAAGGTTCCCCTGGGCAGATCTTTGGGACAAGACAAAATCCGTAAGTTCCCGGAAAGCCGCGTCGGAAAGCCCGATGTCCGTAAAATAATCCCGGTTCCCCTCGGCAAGGGGGACAAAAATTTCCAGGATCCGCCGCGCCAGGACGGGGCTGCGGAAGGCCGCCTCCGCCCTCCAAAAGGGGGTAAAATCGGCCCCCGCCGGAAGGGGGCTTACCTCCACCGCTTCGGGCCCTATGGAAAGGATCCGCCAGGAACGGTTCCCGAAGTCAAAACAATCCCCGATCCGGCGTTCCCAGACGAATTCCTCATCCAGCTCTCCAATCTTGGTTCCCTCCGGGGTCCGCAGGGAATAGGCCCCCCGGCTGGGGATCACCCCCCCGGAAGTGTAGAGGAGGAGCAGGGTCCCCTTGAGGGGGGAGAGTTCCCCGGTTTCCCCGTCCAGGTAGAGCCGGGGTTTTAACTCCCGGAACCGGAGGGTGTCGTACCGGCCCAGGAGCATCCGGATAACCCGGTCATAGGCGGAACGGGAAAGGGTCCTAAACACATAAAAACCCCGGAGGGTATGGTACAGATCATCGACATGCCGGTTCTTTTCCACACAGAGGGCAAGGATGATCTGGGCCAATATATCCAGGGGATTTTCTATTGCCCGGGTTTCTTCGATTTCCCGATCCCGCAGGGCCCCTCCCAGGGCCGCTGCGGCGAGCAGATCCAGGCCGTGGAATGGCAGCAGCCTGCCCCGGCTTACCAGGCCGACCCCGTGACCGGATCTGCCTATCCGCTGGAGGGCCCCGGCGGCGGAGACGGGGCTCCCCGCGAGGATCACCTCCGCGACCCGGCCTATGTCTATCCCCAGTTCCAGGGAAGAGGTGGCCACCACACAGGGCAGCCGGCCCGAGGCAAGGCCGGCTTCCACCTCCCGGCGGACCTCCCGGGAAAGGGAACCGTGGTGGGTAAAGGCGATGGTTTCTCCCGCGGCCTGGTTTAAAAGAAAGGCGATCCGCTCCGCCCGGCGGCGGGAATCGGTGAAGACCAGGGTGGCGGAGCCGCCTGCGGCTTGGTTTAGGGCTATCCGTTCCCGAATGGTGTTGATCAGGACCGTGTAGCGCCTTCCGTAGCGGTCCGGTTTCCGGTTCTCCGTCTCATCCGGGGGAAAATCGATGACCACGTCGATGTGTTTTTCCGCCGGAGGCGCTACGACGGAGACCTGCCGGTTTTCGTACCCCCCCTCCAGGGGTTTAAGCCCTCCGACGAATTCCGCGGCCCCTTCGGGGGGGCGTACCGTAGCGGAGAGGCTCACCCGCTGGAACTCCCCCGCCGCAAGGGCCAGACGGTCCACCTGGCAGGAGAGAAAACTCCCCCGTTTGGTCCCCAATACCGCGTGGATCTCGTCGAGGATCAGGTACCGTACCCCCGCGAGGATGATCCGGCTCCGGGGATTGAGGAGCATGATGGCGAGGCTCTCCGGGGTCAAGGCCAGAATCGCCGGGGGCGTTTTAAGGAAACGCCGCCTTTCCCCCGGAGGGGTATCCCCGGAACGGGTATCCACCCGGAGTTCCGGAAAAGGGAGGCCCCGGGCTTCAAAACGGGCGCGGAGGGCGGCGATGGGTTCCAGGAGGTTCCGCCGGATGTCTTCGTTCAGGGCCTTGAGGGGGGAGACGTAAAGTACCGAAAGGGCCTGCGGCGGGTAAATCCCCCGGACAAGCCGGTCGATGGCCGCAAGGAAGGCGGTCAGGGTTTTCCCGCTTCCCGTAGGGGCCAGGGCCAATACATGCTCCCCCCGGACAATCCGGGGCCACGCCGCCTCCTGTACCGCCGTGGACTTTCCATAGGTTTCGGCAAACCACGTTTGGATAATAGGGTGGAACCCTTGGAGGGACATGGTCTTTTATTATCCTTTAGGGCAACGCTGATTAACGTGACGCTAACCATCGTTGCCCTCTTATTTTTCTCGTTTTTCTACGAAAAACTGCGAAAAAACCACATTAAAGGAGCGCTGATTTATTCTCGATTGAATAAATCAGTGCTTCCTTAGGATAAAATTTATTATAGAGGCTTTCCTAAAACCTCAGTTTTTGGGAGACAAGCTCTGCTTGTCCAGCAACCTTGCGCGTCAGCGTGCGCTGATGCGCCGGTCAATGAGACAGGCGCTATGGAAAGGCTTTTTCAAAATGCCGGCTTTTGAAAAAGCCTCATGGTTTAATTCCTAAGGCGCTTTAGCGTCGTTTCATTAGGGGAGCCCTCGATAAGGGTCAACATTCTCGTCGTGCGATCTCCGGCGGTCCAGAGTTTGTAGGCTATGCCGCCCTGCCAGGTGCCCTTGTCATTTATGTGGATGAGGCCTTCTTCCCAATAGCCGCCGTTACTGTCATAGCCGCTTGAGGATTTTTCCGAATACCCGGAAAGCGGAACCGTATGGGTAAAATTCCCCAGCGCTTTTACCGGACCGGTAATGGTAATCGTGTCAAAATCAATCGTCAGCCGGCCTGTGGCGGTATTTGCGGTCTGTCCCTCGGGCCAGAAATCCGGCGCGGTACATTCCCAAGGAGCGTCCGAAAGATAGGAGGAAAAATGTTTTAATTTCTTATCGCCGATGATAGTCAAGTTGCAGGAAACAGCAAGGGACACCAGGGCAAGCAAAATCAAAACAAAGGATAATTTGGTTTTCATCGGCGTTTACGGGACGATTGACGGTTCAATTTCACCATACGGTCCTTTCCCCCTTGCGGAATATTATTAAGAAAACAACAATCCCGGCGTTCCGGTCCATCGTTTCGCACCCCTTGAATCATATTAATAAGATACATAATCATTTCTTTTTGTCAAGCTAATGAACCGGTTTGTGTTGTTAATCAGTGATAAGTTCACCCCCTATAGTAACGAGGGAAACGTTCACCCCCCTCGGATAAGATAGGAGGATGAAATACATGATGAGCGCGAAAGA
>JAIRMO010000167.1 GCA_031258625.1 Spirochaetaceae bacterium
CCAAAACGCGGCCCACCCCTACAGCAAGGCTCTCATCGACTGCATCCCCCGGGGCCGGGCCGGCGCGGGGACGAATTCCCTGCCGGTGATACCCGGCTTTCCGCCCCGGCTCTACGATCCGCCTGCGGGCTGTCCCTTTGCCCCGCGGTGTAACCGGGCCGGACCGGCCTGTCGGGTTTTGCCTCCCGGCGCTGACCTGGGTAACGGCCGCTACGCGGCCTGCCATTACCCGATCCCGGCCGGCGGGGCGTCTCCGGGGAGGGGCCGTGAATAATACCGAAACCCTCCTGGAAGTCCGGGGCCTCAAAAAACACTTCCCCCTGAGCCGGGGCCGGCTGCTCCGGGCGGTGGAGGATGTTTCCTTCCAGGTAAATCCCCGGGAGATCCTGGGGATTGTGGGGGAAAGCGGCTGCGGAAAATCCACCCTGGGCCGCCTTATTCTGCGGCTTACGGAACCCACCGGGGGACGGGTGTTTTTTAAGGGAACGGAGATTACCGCCCTGAGCCGTCACCGGCTGTCCCCTATCCGGGGGGCGATGCAGATGGTGTTTCAAAATCCCTTTGGATCCTTTAACCCCAAGATACCGATCGCCGGGGCCCTGATGGAGGTATGCCGTTATTACGGCATGAGCCGGGAGGCGGGGTCTGAACGGATCGCCGCGCTCTTTGCCGACATCGGCTTATCCGGGGACCTGCTCACCCGCTGGCCCCAGGAGCTTTCCGGGGGACAGTTACAGCGGCTTGCCATAACCCGGGCCCTGCTTTCGGACCCGGCCCTGCTCGTGGCCGACGAGCCCCTTTCCGCCCTGGACGTTTCCGTCCAGGCCCAGCTCCTCAACCTGCTTTTGGATCTGCGGAAATCCCGGAATCTCACGATGCTTTTTATATCCCACGACATGACCGTGGTGGAGTACCTCTGCGACCGGGTGGCGGTGATGTACCTGGGGCAGGTTGTGGAAATGGCCCCGGCGGGGGAATTGTTCAGCCGCACCCTGCACCCCTACACCCGCTCCCTCATCAGCGCGGTACCCCGGCTGGACGCGGCGGGGGGCCGGGAGCGGCCGGCGCCGAAGGGGGAGACGCCGAACCCAACGGAGGAAATTCCGGGCTGTGCCTTTGCGTCCCGGTGTTCCTCGGCGGAAGGCCGCTGTTTACGGGAAAGGCCCCCGGTAAAAGAGGCCGCCCCGGGGCACCTGGCGCGGTGTTTTTTGGTTTCATAAAGGAAGCGCTGATTTATTCAATCGAGAATAAATCAGCGTTGCCCCAAGGGATCTTACCGGTCCGTAGGATCGGATAAATATAGAAGGAGATAATAAATGAAAAGAAATCTCGTCGTTCTTTTGGCCCTGGTTTTGTGCGCGGGTTTGTTATATGCCCGGGGAAACGCCGACCAGAGATCCGCGGGAACCACCTTTACGGTGGCCCTGAGCGAAGATATCAAGGCGGTCGATCCCGGACTTGCCTGGAACTATGTTACCAACCAGGTGGTGAACCAGATCACCGAAGGTTTGGTCAGCCTGGACGCCAACAACAACATCATCCCGGAACTGGCCAGGAGTTGGCGTCAGACGGATGATCTGACCTATGTGTACGAGGTGCGGGACGATATCGTCTTTTCCGACGGTACGAAAATGACCATGGAGGATGTGCTTTTTTCGTTTAACCGCGCCAAGGACCCCAACGGCGGCACCTACTTCTCGGACTTCTACAATGACGTGGTGAGTTTTACCGCCACCGGCCCCTGGCAGTTGACCATCAAGCTAAGTCAGCCTTCGGCGGTGTTTAAGTATTTCCCCACCACCGCAGCGGGCCGGATCATCAGTAAGGCCTATTATGAAAAGCACGCCGTGGATTTTGGTACCGCCCAGGGCGGCATCCTCGCCACCGGACCCTTTGTGTATCAAAGCTGGACCAGCGGGCAGGAGATAGTCCTCAAGAAAAACGCCAATTACTGGAACAAGGAAAAACTCGCCGCCAACATCATCGATACCATTGTCTTCAAGATCATCCCCGAGGACACCACCCGGGTAATCGCCCTGGAGACCGGCAGCGTTGATTTTTCCGCCAACCTGCCCATTGATATGCTTGACCGGCTGGCGGCGAGCCGGGATCTGAACCTGACCAGTGTGGACACCTACAGCATCACCTACCTTGCCATGAACACCCAGCGGGCCCCCTTCAACGACGTAAATGTCCGCCGGGCGATTTCCCATGCCCTCGACCTCCCCGAATTCCAGCGGACCATCATCAAAAACGCCGGAATCGTGGGGACCGTCCTGCCCTTTGGTCCGGCCCTGTACGGCGAGAACGCCGCCAAGTGGCGGCAGTACCTCACCACGGCGCCCAAATACGATTACGACCTCGCCAAGGCGCGGCAGTACCTGGCCCAGTCGGGCTATCCCAACGGCTTTACCTGCGACGTGATCATCAGCGAATCTTCCCTGGCAAGCCAGCGGGCGCTTTTTCTCCAGGAATCCCTAAAGGCCATCAACATCAACGTGGAGATCCGAAAAATGTCCGGGGACGAACAGGACACCTATCAGATGGGCGAAATCCTGGACAGCAACGGGAAACGGGACTACGATATGCTTTTTGGCGGCTGGGAGGCGGACTACCCGGACCTCAACGGCAACATCGAGATCATGTACGCGGCCAGCCAGGTCGAAGGGGGGTATAACGCGGCGGCCTATGTGAACCCCGCGGTGGAACGCCTTATCGACGCCCAGCGTAGCGCCACGGATCCGGCCCGGCGCTTTGAGCTTCAAGCCCAGGCGATGAACACCATCGTCGACGAGGCGCCCTATATCGTGTTTGATTATTCCCTGCGGCAAAGCGCCCTGAACAAAAAATACACCGGTCTGGCGGTCAGTCCGGCGTGGTTGTGGGTATTGCCCATTCAGAATGTAAGGCGGGGGCCATAGGCCCTTTTATGCCCCCCGGAGCGGGTTCCCGTAAGGGAATCCCGCTCCCTCCTTCGCCTTTATCGCTCTCGCGTCAGCTTCCTCATCCAGTCCCAGCGGTTGAGTTTTATCACCGCGATGACGCACTTGAGGAACTGATCGCATTTAAGGCAGATGAAAACCACCACCGGGGGAAAATGAAACACAAAGGCCGACAGCAGGGCCGAGGGGATGACGATGAGCCAGACGTGGATAAGGTCGTTGATCAGGACAAAGCTGGTGGCGCCCCCGGCCCGGACTATGCCGGTGAGGACCGACATCTGGTAGGAGGTGCCCACGATGATGATTGAAAACACGAGAAGGAATTGCCGGGCATAAACCCGGGCATCGGCGGAAATGTTCGGGAACCCGGCGGTCAAAATGAGGTCCTTGGTGAAAAATATCAGCAGCCCCGTGAGGATGCCGAAGGCCAAAAAGATACACTGTAAGGTTTTGGCGTAGTTTTTGACCCGTTGGTAATCCCCGGAACCGACCGTTCTGCCGATGATGACTCCCGATGCGTTGGCTATACTATAGACCAGAACGCTGAAAAACTGAAACAAATTGGCGGCTATGGTATTGGCCGCCAACACTTCGGTCCCCAAGCGGCCCAGGATGCCGACCTGGGCGCTTCCCCCGATCCCCCAGAGGATATCCCCCAAAATAACCGGTATGCCGTATCTAAAAAAGTCCGCCAGGATTTCCCGGTTCCGCAGGGTCAGGTCCCTTGCCCGGAAAAACAGCGCGCGGTCAATAAACCGGACGTGGCAAAAGGCAACCCCAAATTCGCAGATCCGGGCGATCAGGGTGGCTATGGCGGCCCCGGAAACCCCCAGGGCGGGCAGCCCCAGGTTGCCGAAGATCAGCGCCCAATTAAGAAAAACATTAACACAAAAACCGGTAAGGGAACTCAAAAAACCGATTTTGGTGTTTTGCACACACCGCATGGAGGCGAGGAGTACGCTGTTGACGCTAAAAAACACATAGGAAAAACACACAATGCGGATATACCGCATCCCCTCGGCGACAACCGCTTCGTCCCGGGTGAATAAATTCAAAATCTCCCCGGGAAACAAAAAAACGAGGAGGGTGGCAAAGCCCCCGACACCCAGGGCGATCTTAAGGGTGACGGCGATAACGGCCTTAGCGTTTTTGATATCCTTTTTTCCCAGATATTGGGCCGCTAAAATCACCATGGCCGCCCCCAACCCGGTACAGAGCATGAAAAGCAGCCACTGTACCTGATTGGAAAGGAACACCCCGGAAAGGGCAAGATCCCCCAGGGAGCCCACCATAAAGTTGTCCGCCAGCCCTATGCCGTAGGTGATAAGGTTTTGCATCGCCAGGGGCAGGGCTATCTTCGCCAGGGTAGTGTAAAAGGCCCGTTCTTTTACCATGTCGCTTTTGGGGAGACGGGGATCAGCCCGAGAAAACTCGCCGGGACAAGATAATAGCCGTCAGAATACATAAGCCTTCCTTTCAACCAGGTGTCTTAACGGACTTTAATCCGGAACCGGGACGCATTTACGGCCTAGGGAAGCATGGTTAGCGTCAAGTTAATCAGCGTTGCCCTAGACGCCGCAAGCCGGGCTATCCGCCGCTGAAACAGCCCGGTATTTCGGCTTTTACTTCCGGCCCGTCCAACCCTCCGGGTAGAGGATCCCCCGGACCGGGCCGGTCCGGAGGATCCGGGCCATGGTTTGCTGCAGATCCGCGGCGCTCACGGCGTTGTATAATCCGGGACGCTCGTCCAACTGGGACAAGGGCAGATTCAGAAAGGCCGAAAAATTGGCGTAACTCCGGGCGATGAAGCTGTTACTCTCCATGGAGGTCTCCCAGTTCTTTTTCAGCGCCTCCCGGGATTTATCCAGTATATCCCCGTTTATGGCCCCCCCGGCAATCCCCGCAAAGAGGTTTTCAACCGCCGTAGAAAGTTCCGCGGCCCGTTTGGGATCGCAGGCAAAATAAATCTGCAGGTTAAGTTCCCCCGTGGGGAGGGGGGCCAAGACGGCGTTCGCCGAAATCGAATAGACCCCGCCGAGCTTTTCCCGAATTTCTTCAGTCAAAATGATGTTGAGGTATTCGTTGAGCACCCCCGTAACCGCCCCGGCGGCTTCGGAATAGGGGGCCGGCGCGTACCAGCCCAGGAACACAAAGCTCCGCTCCTCCTTTCCCTTATAAACCAAACGTTCGGTCTTGCCGGGGCGGACAATCCCCGGGTCTGTCCAGGTTTTCCGGGAGGCCGCCGGGGGAATCGACGCCAGGTAGATTTCCGTATAGGTCCGCATGGCCTCCACATCGATGTTCCCGGTGAACACAAAGGTATAGTCCGCGGGATTGAGGGTTTCGGCGAGGAATTTTGCCGCCAGAGCCTGGTCCACCCGGGAGAGGTCCGCCGGTTCCATGGGTTTAAACCACGGGCTATTACCATAAATGATCCGGGCCATCTCATCGATAAAGACCGAATCCGGATCTTCATTTCGTTGGGCCAGGGAGGTCCGGTACTGATCCAGCAGGGCCTTTACCGCTTCGGGATCGATCCGGGGATTTGTGAAGCCCAAATAAATCATTTCAAAAAGGGTCTTGATATCCCCGGCGGTGGAGGAACCCTGGATACCCCGAAGGTAGCTGGAGGTCCAAAGGGAGATGGCCGCCCGCTTATCGGCGAGTTTTTTCACCAGCTCCGGGCGGGAATAGGGGCCAAGCCCCGAGGCCTCCATCATCTCCGCGGCCAGGTTCGCGGAGACATACTCCCCTGCCGGGACGTTGGTGGTACCCCCCGGGGCTATCCCGTAGAGGATAATTTCGTTGTTCCGGTTCCGGGTTTCCTTGAGGATGACCGTGGCGCCGTTACTCAGTTCCCAAATAACGGCTCCGGCGGGGTCCTCCGATTCGGATGTGATGGTCCCCGCCCTGGGTTCTTCCGCGATAAGTTCACCGGTAAAGACCGCCGCCTCCGGGGGGGCTATTTTTGCCCGCCGGCTTTCGGCCGCCAGCGTCCGGATCTGTTTCTCCGTCGGGAAGGAGGAAGCCTCCGTTTCCGGGCCCGCCAGGAGTACCCGGAGGTCGTTGGCGGCAAAATAATCCCGCACCGTCCGCTGGATCTCCTTGGCATTGATGCCGGGGAGCAGTTGTTTAATCGCCTCCAATTCCCAGGTTATGTCCGCCACATTTTGCCCGGTGAGGAAATGATTGGTAAAACCCCACACGTACCCATTCGACTCCTGCCGATCCCACTCGGAGACCATTTGTTCCGCGTAAGAAACCAGGGACCGTTTGGCCCGGTCTATTTCGTCTTCGGTAAACCCGTAACGGACCAGGGCTTCCTTTTCCCACAGGATTTCCCGGAAGACGGCTTCGGCGCTCCCGGTTTTAACCTGGGCGGCTATGACATAATACCGGGAGGACTTTCCGTAACGCAGATCCCCCGCCCCGGCCCATATATAGGGGGTTTCAGACTTGGAAGCCGCCTCGTCAAAGCGGATGGAGAGCATCCGGTCGATCAGGTTGTCGATGAGCCCCTGCCGGTAGGAGGCGAGATCCCCCCGCAGGGGTTGGGAGGGCTGTTTGTAGTACATATCTATCCGGGTAAAGGGCAATTCCGGATCGGTGATGATCGTCGCCGAAAAATTCCCCTTCTTTGGGGGGGGTAGATCATAGAAGGGACGGTTCAGGGGTTTTTCCGGCGCCGGAGCGGTAAAATAAGCGGGCAATTCCGCTTCAACCGCGGCCCCGTCAAAATCCCCCACCAGGATGATCGCCATATTATCCGGGCGGTACCAGGTCTTATAGAAATTTTCCAGCCGCTCCGGGGGCGCGCCCTGGATTATTTCCGGGAGCCCTATGGGGAGCCGGTCCACATAGGGGGAACCCTGGAAGATTATGGGGATCATTTGGCGCTGGATCCGTTCCATGGCCCCCAGGCGGTTCCGGTATTCTTCCATAACAACCAGCCGTTCATCATCCACATCCGCCGGGGCGAAGGTAATGGCATGGGTCCAGTCGTCAATCACCTCCAGGGCCTTGGCGGGGATCCGTTTTGTACCCGCCCCGTCAGTTTCCGTGGGCACCTCGATGCCAAAAACGGTCTCGTCAAAGGTGGTATAGGCGTTCACCTCCGGGCCGAACCGCATCCCCAGGGATCGCAGGTAGTTGATCAGTTCCGATTCGGGGAAACGGGCGGTTCCGTTAAAGGCCATGTGTTCCACAAAGTGGGCCAGCCCCCGTTCATTTTCTTCTTCCAAAACCGATCCCGCGTTTACCGCCAGGGTAAGATATATCCGGTTTTCCGGCTTTCGGTTCTCCAGGATATAATACCGGAGCCCATTGGGAAGAACGCCGATCCGGGCCGCGGCCATAAAGGGGACCGGATCCGATGGCTGTCCCAGGCCGCCATAATTTTCAGATTTGACTTTAGTTCCGGAAACGCAGGAAATAACCATAAAAACAGCAAGGATGGTACATATCTTTTTAATAAATAATTTGGTACAATACATAGAGTAAAATATAATGGTTTTAATAACTATTTAACAGGGTCTTAAGGAGGTTTTTTATGAGATTATTAACCCGATCTGATTTTGACGGTTTAGCTTGTGGGGCCCTTTTGGCATATCTGGGCCTGGTGGACGAGTGGAAATTTGTACACCCCAAGGACATACAGGACGGCCTCGTGGAAGCAACGGATAATGATATCCTTGCCAATATTCCCTATATCAAGGGCTGTAAACTCTGGTTCGATCATCATTCCAGTGAATCGGAGCGGTTGGAAAAGGGGCTCAATTTTGAAGGTGATTCCCGGCCTGCCCCGAGCTGCGCCCGGATCATCTACGACTACTATGGCGGTGAGGCAAAACTCGGCCGTTTTGTCCCCATGCTTGAATATGTAGACAAGGTTGATTCCGGCAGCCTTACGGAGGATGAAATAATCCATCCCCAAAACTGGATTTTGCTTGGATTTATCATGGATCCCCGTACCGGGCTCGGCCGGTTCAGAAATTTTACCATCAGCAATTACGATTTGATGAAAAAACTGGCCCTGGCTTGTGTGGATAAAACCATTGATGAACTGTTGGCCCTCCCCGACGTAAAAGAGCGGCTGGACATCTATTTTCAACAGGAGCCCTTTTTTCTGGATATGCTTAAAAAATACACCCGGATCGACGATACGGTTATTATTACCGATTTACGGGGGGTCGATCCCATCTACGCGGGGAACCGGTTCCTCATTTATACCCTTTTCCCCAAACAGAATATTTCCGTTTGGGTTATCGACGGCAGAAATAAAGAAAATTGTGTTATCACCGCCGGATATAGTATCCTGAACAGAACCGCCACGGCAGATGTGGGGTCCTGCCTGTTAAAATATGGCGGCGGCGGCCACCGCCAGGCGGGAACCTGCCAGGTCGCCTATTCCAAGGCCGACGGGATTATTCAAGAGATCATCGCGCGATTGAAAGGTCCGGGACGGTAGTCCCCCCTACTTGGAAGCGGCCTGCCAAAACCCCTTCCATGCTTCGGGGTTTTTCAGGTAATACCGGCACTGTTCGGCGTAAAAAAAGGCCGGTTTGTCCTGTTCGATCAGGGCCTCAAAAAGGGGCAGGGCGGCGCTGAAGTTCCCCTGGTAGAACAGATCCCGGGCCGCGTCAAAGTCCCGGAGGATAGGCTCCTTCTCCCGGAAAACCGCTTCGGGCATGGGTTCGTAGACCGTAACCGCTTCTTTTTTGCCCACCACCGCCACCTGGGCGAGCCGACGGCCGTAAAAGGCCCCGCTTCGTACCGCGTGGTTAAAGGTGGTTTCGGTACACATCAGGTAGGTGCCGAACTGTTTGTTGAGCCCTTCCAACCGGGCGGCGAGGTTTACCGCGTCCCCCAGCATGGTATAATCAAACCGTTTGGTGGAACCCATGTTGCCCACCACCGCATACCCCGTATTCAGCCCGATCCGGGTAAGCAGGCGGCAGCCGTATTTTTCATCAAAAAAATCCTGCCGTTCCGCCAGCTTTTGCTGACAGGCCATGGACGCCGAGAGAGCCCGGGCGGCGTGATCCTCAAAGTTCAGGGGGGCGTTCCAGAAAGCGATGATGGCGTCCCCCTCATACTTATCGATGGTTCCCCCGGAATCGAGGATCGTATCGGTCATAAAAGAAAGATAATCGTTTAAAAGTTCGGTAAGCTGGGTGGGATCGAGCTTTTCCGAAATAGTGGTAAACCCCTGGACATCGGAGAAAAAGATGCTGATCTCCCGGCGCTCACCCCCCAAACTCAGAAGGCCCGGATTTACCAGGAGCTGTTCGATCACCGTGGGGCTCAGGTACTGGCTGAAAGCGGATTTGATAAACCGCTTCTGGCTCCCCTCGGTGGCGTAGTTGTACAGGGTTGCCGTAAGAAAAGCGGCCAGAATCCCCGTCAGGGGGGCAACCAGGGGGACCCAGTAGCCCCGGACAAAGGCGAAAAAACTGACGGCAATGATCCCCCCCAGGGCCAGGATCGTCCCCCCCACGGACAGGGGAATCCGGCCGGAATAAGACACCCCCAGGGTAACCAGGATAATCATGCCGGCGAGGATCAGGATGTTCAGCCATTGGGGGATCTCACGGATGAAATCCTGCCGGAGGATATTGTCCAGCATGGTAATATGTATCCCCATTCCGGGGTACACCGAAGAAATCGGAGTGGTACAGATATCAAAAAGCCCCGGGGCATAATACCCAAAAAACACGTATTTACCGGAGAAATCCTCCGGGACGGGGTATTCCTCCGGGGGCAGGGGGACCCCCCGGCGATAGGCCTCGGCGCTTTTGAGGATCTGCCAGGCGCTGTAGGGAATATACCGGTCGATGCTGCCCCGGAAACGGAGCAGGGTACGGCCGTTTTTATCCACCGGAATGGTATAATCGCCCCATTCAATGGCCTTGTTTTTGGGGTTATAGGAAATATCCCGGCCCGCCCCGGCGGCTAAAAGGGATGCCGCGGAAAGCCCCGGTACCGCCTTGCCGTCAAAGATGGTAAACAGATCCGCCCGGCGGAAAATATCATCCGAATCGGCGGAACCGGTCATGTAACCCACCGCTCCGGCGGCGTCCAGGAGCCCTTTTATGGGGAATTGGGCGCCTATCCGGGTTTCCGGGGTTTCTTCTTCCAGGATGCTGAACCGGGCTAAAAAATCCTCAAAATTGACGGGATTAAAAAGGGGCTTGTTTATATCCCCGGGCCAGGTAAAGCTGCTCCCCGATTGGACGCTAAAAAAAACGGTTTGTACGGCCTTGCCAAAATCCCCCTCCGCCCGGATAAAAGCCCCGTCATCTTCCGGGCCATAAACCGAGGGCTCGGAAAAAATGACGTCAAAGGCCACGGAACCGGCCCCGGCAATGTTCATGTAATCCAGTAACTCCCCGTAGGCTTGCCGGGGCCAGGGCCATCCCCATCCCTTTTCCCGCTGCGCCCAATCTATACTGGCCTGATCCAACAGGATGACCACAATATCGTCGGCGGGCCGGCCGGATTGGGCGGACAGGCGGATCCTCAAATCATAGGTTTTGTATTCAGGATAATCAAATAATCCAAAAAATTGAAACAAAAACACCACGAGAAAAACCGAAAGGATTATAAAAACCACGGCTACAGGTTTTGAGTTTTTTTTTGAACCCCGTTTCACGATTCCCCCTTCCGGTGTTTTTGCCTGACCGCCCCCTACCGTACCGAACGGTAACGGCGCGCCCGGTACTGACGGGTATCCGGCACCCGGTAATCATTCACCGTTTGCCCGGCATTGTTTATCCGCTGGGCCGGCGCCGGATGGGTTTTGTTGAACCCCCCGGGGTGTTTCGGCTGGTTTTGTTCCAGGGATTGCAGCATTTCGATAAGGCTCGAAGGGGTATATCCCGCGGAAGCCAAAAGGCCCAGGGCCAGGCTGTCGGCCTCGAATTCCTGGGTTTGGGAATAACCGTTATTGACCAGGGTGGTTACGATGTTCCCAACGGACTCGTCAAAAACATTGGTGAGTTCCTGCAGGTCGAGGTATTGTCCCGCGACATTGGCGGCGGAATTCCCGGTTATCATTATCGCCTGGGTGATACGGCTGGTTTTTATGGCCTTGATACTGTGCTGTAACTGGATATGGGCTATCTCGTGGGCAATGACCGCGGCCAGGGCATCTTCGGAATTGGCGCACCCGATAAGTCCCCGGGTTACAAAAATATGTCCCCCGGAAGTGGCAAAGGCGTTTATTTCATCGCTGTCCAGGATAAGGACGTGATACCCGTTAAATATTTCCGGCTTAGGGGAATTGATCACGATGGCGGCGCAAATTTTGTTAAGATAGCCGGTTAACGCGGCGTTTCCGGTGTAAACCCGGTAATTATTCAGCAAATTGGCCCCTACCGCCCTGCCGATATAATATTCCTGCTCCGGGGTGATTTCCGCGGCGGCCCGGGCAATGGCGCTGCTGGATTGGGCAATGGAATTGGCGGTATTTTCATCGATCACCCCTATGCTGCCGGCAACCTGGGCGCCCACACCGGCAACGGATGCCACCGTTTCACAGGACATAAGCCCGAAAAAGAAGGGGGCGGTCATACATACCGCAAAGGAAAGGCGTAAAAATCGTTTCATGTTTATTCCCCCGTTACCAAACGACCTTCTTCAAGGAAAGCGTATAAATCGTCTTCGGAGATCTCCAGGGCTTCCATGGCGTTTACGGCTGAATAATCCAGGCCGCTCCCGTCCTGATAGGATTTTTCAACCTCCTCGTTAAAGCCCTTTCCCGCCAGGGCTAATTCATTGGCGGAAGTCGAAGTCGAACCGCTCCCGGCGGTGATGCGCCGGGAACTGAGTCCCGCGGACTTCATCCAACCGCTTATGGAGCGGGAGGCGGAACGGATCTCCACCCAGGCGCCCTGTTCCCGCAGGACCGTAACCGGATCTCCATAGGCCAAGGCACCCCGGCTCCTGGCAAAAAAACCCGTGGAAGATTTAATCTGGGCTGTTTTTGTCGAAATATACATGGTTTTACCCACTAAAGCCTGCCCAAACGCTCCGGTTATTGCCAATAAACCAACAACCCAGAAAACAGAGAATCGTTTCATACTATACCCCTGGGGTTTTCCCAAAACGTCAGTTTTTGGGCGAACACCCTAAAAAACGGTCGTTTCACCATTTGACACGGTGAACCTCTTCTTCTATTATTCTATAAAATCATGACTGAATCAACCCTTCATATTATACGGGCTGTCAGGGCGATACCCAAGGGCAAGGTTTCAAGTTACCGGGATATCGCGATCCGGGCGGGCCTTTACAACGGGGCCCGTCAGGTGGTCCGGGTACTCCATGCCCTGTCCCGTTCCCAGGACCTGCCCTGGCACCGCGTCATCCGGGCCGACGGCCGCGTCGCCCTGCCCGAAGGGGGCGGCCGGGAGCAACAAATCGCCCTGCTCCGGTCGGAAGGGGTGGAGGTCAGCGACGGGGGAAGGGTCAACCTGGCCCACCAGTGGGCTTTATGCCCCCGCGGCCCTTCGACCTTTGCCGTCACTGCGGCCTTTACCGGGCCTACGCCATGCGGCATTGGTTCATCAACACGCTTACGCGTGCGGTTATCGGGCGGGAGCGGGACGGATTAAGGAAGGGCCGCGCCCCGCCCGGCAAAAGCCCGCGAAACATTGAGCGGGGAAACCCAAAACAGGCGGCATTTCCCCCGCGAAGCGGGTTCTTTAGGCCCAGGAAAGGCCCCGGTGACGGAAAAGGCATCAGGCCGCCTTCGCCCGCCGGTGGGGGTTCTAGGCCCCCGGTAATCAAAGAGGAATGAAAAATGAATGGGGAACCGGCGCTTCCTCATTCTTCATTATACATTCTTCATTTTTATTTCAGACTGCGCAAAAACTCAAAAAATCGAAATGACAACGCTATATATAGTGGTGTAATGCCGCATAAAGAATCAAACAACACGATATGTGCAAAAGACAATGAGTTTTTGCGCAGTCTGAAGGAGCAATGAACAATGGAAAAAGCGGCGTGGGGGGGCAAAAATAAGCGCTATAGGAACCCCTCTTTTTGCCGATAGTAAAAAAGGAGGTCTTTATGGGTCCGGTAAAGGGGGGGTATATCCTCGTGTTGTTATGGTTAGGGTTGGTAGTACCGGTTTTTGCCGCGAACATTTCAGTTCTTGTTATAGAAACAGGGGTTCGGGAGGGAGGGGCGGTTCATGAATCCTCGAATCTTTGGGAAACCGGCCTTTTGGACGCGTTTTTTGACGCGGGACATATCGTGAGTAACGCCCCTATTATGAGCATAACGATGAGCGTAACCAAGAGCCAAAGCAAAGAAATCCCCGATGAAGCCCGGGCAAATCTGGAAGAAGCCGTCCAGGGGGGGGCTGATTTTTTTATCCTGGTCCTCCTGGATTATCAGGGAGTAACCGCGGCCAATGCCCTCCAAATAAAACCCCAAGCGGTTTCTTTGCGGCTTTTTAGAACGAGGCCCTATAAATTTTTATATGAACAGGTTTATTCCGATGGGGCGCACACCCCGGGGAATGATGAATTGACCAAGGCGAAAGGGGCCGCCCGGTCGATACTCCCCCATTTAGGGGATAGATGAGCCAGGTTTACCCCCCAATGTACCGGTATGTTGAAAAAAGTCATTTTTAGAGGAAGGACAGGTAGGGTATGAAAAAAATTCACATGATACTGGGTGTTATGGCTGTTTCGGTTTTTTTTCTCAACGCTTCCATATGGGAAGGAATCGCGCGAATAATTCCGGGGGATGGATCCTCCGAAAAGGGGTATGGGATAGCCACAAACGCCTTTCCCCCGAATACCGTGGTAGAGGTGACCAACCTTGAAAACGGAAAAGCCATCCGGGCGGTCATCACCTCCGCTCTTGAGTCGCCGGGGTTTCTTGCCACATTTTCCCGGGATACCGCCGCCGCGATGGACGCCCGGAGCCAATCCCTCGTCAGAGTCAAGATAACCGAGGCCCGGGACCCCGGCTCCTTTTCCCCCCTTACCGGGGGGACGAAGTCCCCCGGGGAGCCGTCCCAGGGGACGGGAACGGCGAATAAGGGGGAAGAAAAACAGGATAGTACGGCCCCATCGGTTGTCCCGCAATCGATCCTTACCCAACCGGGAACTCCGGATACCCTTGCCGGTGTTCCGAAATCAGCGGAACCCCTAACCCACGGGGAGGTCCGAAGTGAAGGCATCCCTGACATCATTGTACCCCCTCCCCGGCCCGAAGAAGAGGCGGGCCGGGAGTTGTCTTTTAACGAAGAATCCCCCCAATCTCCGGAACCCCTATTCCCCGTACCGCCCCGGTACCCGGCCGATCCTGACCCGCTTCAAGGGTACGATCTGGTTTTGATTCCCGTCGAAGAGCGTCCCCCGGTGGAAACCGCCGATGCCTGGATACTTCCCCCGGAAGCGGAAATAGCCCCCCTGGGCCCCCTTCCCTTAGGGGAGTCCTTTTCCGGGACGGTAATAGATCCGGCCCTGATAATACCCTCATTGGAAGACCAGGCCGCCCCCGTTCCCCTGGTTCAGGAAACTCCCCCCCCGGAACTTTTTGAAGAACGGCCGTTCTTTTCCGTACCGGTAATTACCTCCCTGGAACCGGGGCAATATTACCTTCAGTTAGGGGCCTTCGGTATGATCGAATTGGTAGAAGCGGAATTATCAAGGATAGGAAAAAACTATCCCCTGGTAATTCAAGGGGGGGGAAATCCCCAAACGCCCCTATACCGTATTTTGCTTGGCCCGGTTAATTTAGGGGAGAGCGGCGCCCTGATGCAACGGTTTAAAAGCCTCGGCTATGAAGACGCCTTTATTAGACAGGGAAGCAATTAAAGCGGAGAATCAGGGGCCGTTGCAATCCCCCGGGTTTTTATTTTCCGTGGCAGAATTTATACTTTTTACCGCTGCCGCAGGGGCAGGGGTCGTTTCTTCCCACTTTTGGATACGCCCTGACCACGGTGGCCGCCTCCGGCCGGGATTGGGCCGAAGGCCCCGGGGGGGCTCGCCCCCCGCCCTGTCCCTCTCCCGAGGCAAAGGCCGCCAAACTCCCGTGGGACTGGACCGTCGCCGTGGCTCTCCCCCGCCATTCCCGGTCTCCCGCGGCCTGGATCCGTACCAAATGTACCCGGGAGGCTATTTCTTCCCGGATCAGGTCGATCATGGCGTCGAAGATCTGGAACCCCTCGATCTTGTATTCCGTCAGGGGGTTTTTCTGTCCATAACTACGGAGATATACCGCTTCCCGGAGCCCTTCCATGTTTTCCAGATGATCCAGCCATTTCCGATCAATGGCCTGAAGATACTGCATCCGGATAAAGGCGTTTAAATTAACGGTCCCCACCAGGGTTTCCTTTTCTTCCAGATCCTTTTCCAGATCTCCGATGATCCGCCCTTCCAGGGCCTCCGGATTGGGCGATGCCGTCCCTTCGAGCCGGAGGGTATAGCCGAACTTTTCTTTAAGGTAATTGCCCAGCTCTTTAAGGGCCCCTGCCTGATCCCGGCGCTGGGAGGTTTGGTACGCTTCCAGGGCGCCCTGTACCATAGAAAGGGTCGCGTCGTTTACCCGGCCCTTGAGGTTCTGATCCTTTAGAATGGCGTCCCGCTGTTCGTAAATGAACTTTCGTTGCTGGTTGAGGACGTCATCGTATTCCAAGAGGTGTTTGCGAATTTCAAAGTTCCGTTCCTCCACCTTTTTTTGGGCCTTTTCAATACTCTTGTTGAGCCAGGGATGATAGATAGCCTCCCCCGGCTCCATACCGATTTTAGCCATGAGGCCTTTAATATTAGAACCCCCAAAGAGGCGCATCAGGTCATCGTCCATGGAGATAAAAAAGGCGGATCTTCCCGGATCCCCCTGCCGGCCGGAGCGGCCCCGGAGCTGGTTGTCGATGCGCCGGCTTTCATGCCGTTCGGTACCGATAACGTAAAGCCCCCCCAAGCCTTTTACTTCCTCGTAATCCTTTTTCCACTTCTCATATTCCAATTTGAGGATTTCTGCGTATTTTTCCGGGCTTGCCCCGGTTCCGGCGGTTCTCCGGGCCCGGTGTTCCGGGTTACCCCCCAGTTTTATATCCGTACCCCGGCCGGCCATGTTGGTGGCTATGGTAACCGCCCCCTTGGCCCCGGCTTCGGCGATGATCCCCGCTTCCCGGGCGTGGTTTTTGGCGTTTAACACCTCGTGACGGACCCCCCGGCGGGTGAGGAGGGCGGAAATTTTTTCTGATTTTTCGATAGAAACCGTCCCCACCAGCAGGGGCTGGCCCCTCCGGTGGGCTTCGGCGATTTCCTCACCGAGGGCGTTGAGCTTGTCCCCTTCGTTGAGGTATACCACGTCGTTCTCATCGTTCCGGGCCACGGGGAGGTTGGTGGGGATCACCACCACATCGAGGTTGTAGATCTTGCTGAATTCCACCGCCTCCGTATCCGCGGTGCCGGTCATGCCGGAAATTTTTTCATAAAGCCGGAAGTAATTCTGAAAGGTGATGGTAGCCATGGTCCGGTTCCGCTGGGCGATTTTGATCCGTTCTTTGGCCTCAATGGCCTGGTGGAG
>JAIRMO010000226.1 GCA_031258625.1 Spirochaetaceae bacterium
CGATACGCAAAGCGTATCGTTGGGGATGGAGCATAGGGGGGGCCAGATTAAAAGCGTCCGCGGTCAATGAATGTCCGGAAAGTGGCCCCCCCTCCTAACTCCTCACTCCTAACTCCTCACTAACTCCTCCCTGCGGTATGTAGACACTCGGCGCAAAACATACTAAATTCCTAATGTTTGTACGGTTTTAAAAAACAGCGGCCCGGTAAACGGCAAGGAGCAGCGTCGGTGTGCGCTCAGGAACTGTTGCGTCTTGAGGGAATCAAAAAGAGTTTCGGCCCCGTCGAGGTCCTCCGGGGGCTCGATCTTTCCGTCAATCAGGGGGAATTCATCACCCTCCTGGGATCTTCGGGCTGCGGAAAAACCACCACCATCAGAATTATCGCCGGTCTTGAGGAAGCGGGGGCGGGGAGGATTTTTCTTGAGGGCCGGGACGTGACTTTTCTGGAGCCGGACAAGCGGAACGTCAACATGGTGTTCCAGAATTACGCCCTCTTTCCCCACATGAACGTGGAGCAGAATATCGGGTACAGCCTGAAACTGAAGGGCCGGCCCAGGGGGGAGATTAAAAAAACCGTGGCCGAAGCCCTGGCCCTGGTGCAGCTTTCGGGGTATGAAAAACGGCGGCCCCATGAGCTTTCCGGGGGTCAGCGGCAGCGGGTGGCGGTGGCCCGGGCGGTGGTAAACCGGCCCAAAGTCCTTTTGCTGGACGAACCCCTGGGGGCCCTGGACCTCCAGCTCCGCCGCCGGATGCAGATTGAACTGAAACGGCTCCAGCAGCAGTTGGGGATTACCTTCATCTATATAACCCACGATCAGGAAGAAGCCCTCACCATGTCGGACCGGATCGCGGTGATGCGGGACGGTTTATTTGAGCAGATTGGTTCCGCGGTGGAGGTCTACGATCATCCGAAAACCGGGTTTGTGGCCCGGTTCGTGGGGAACGCCAACGTGCTTGAGGGGACGGTGATCTCCCGGGAGGACCGGGGGGGCGGCCGGATGTTCCTGGTTTTTGAACACCCCGGCGGCCGGGCGGCCCTTGAGTACCGGCGGGACGGCGGGGAAGGAGACACCGGGAACGAAGACACCGGGAACGAAGACACCGGGGCGGGGCAGAAAATCCGGCTGGCGATCCGGGGGGAATACATAGATTTCCGGGGGATGGACGGGCCGGGCCCCGGGGATGATCCGGTTCCGGGCCTGGCGGCGGTGGTAACGGAGAAGAGTTTCGCCGGGGGCCAGCTCAGGATTACCGCCCGGCTGAAAAACTCAGGCCGCGGGCCGGAGGGGGAAATTTGCGCCCACCGCGGCGGCATCGACAGCCCCCTCTCCATTGGCGACGAGGTCCGGGTAAGCTGGCAGGCGGACCGGGCGGTACTGGTGGACCGGGACGCAAACGGGGGGGCCGAAGGAGCCGAAGGATGAAAAAACAACGGGCCCTTTCCCTGCCGGTTCTGCCCATGTACCTCTTTACCCTGGCCTTTGTGCTGGGGCCTTTGATCTATATGCTGGCCTTGAGTTTTATGCGGCGGGAAGGGGCCTGGGGGACGGCCGCGGAGTTGAGCCTCCGCAATTACCGCCGCATCCTGGATCCGGTGTACCTGGCGACGTTCCGGCAGTCGGTTAAACTGGCCCTGATCAGCACCGCCCTGGTGGCGGCAATAGGATACCCCTTCGGTTACTTTATGGCCCGGTTCAGCCCCCTCTGGCGGGGCCGGGTGATGATGCTCCTTATCATCCCCTTCTGGACCAGTTCCCTCATGCGGCTCTACGGCTGGATCATCGTGTTCCGGGCCAACGGCATTCTGGACGCCCTTCTTTTGGGCCTGGGCCTGACGGACCGGCCCCTGCGGCTCCTTTACACCTACCCCGCGGTGGTTACCGGCATGGTCTACGCCCTGGCCCCCTTTATGATCTACTCCGTATACGCCAGCGCGGAAAAGCTGGACTGGGGCCTGGTGGAGGCCGCCCGGGTGCTGGGGGCCTCCCGGATTCAGGCGTTTCTCGGCGTCAGCCTGCCCCTTACCATGCCGGGGCTTTTTTCGGGTTTCATCCTTACCTTTATTCCCTCCATGGGGCTCTATTTTATCGCCGACATTCTGGGGGGCAACAAGGTGGTTCTGGTGGGAAACCTGATCCAGGAGCAGCTCATGAAGGCCCATGACTGGCCTTTTGCCGCGTCCTTAAGCGTGGTGTTGATGCTGCTCACCAGCCTTTTCCTCTACCTGTACCGCCGCCTTACCCGTTCAGGGGATCTGGAGGGCCTGGTATGAAACGGCGCGGCTTAAAAAAACAAGGCTTAAAAAAGCCCCGGCTCTTCCCCGTTTTTATCGGCCTGGTTTTGGCGCTTATGTATATCCCCATCCTCCTGGTGATCGTCTATTCGTTTAACCAGAGCCGCCTTAGCTCGGTGTGGAGCGGCTTTACCTTAAACTGGTACGTTGAATTGTTCCGGGACCGGGCCATGTTCGAGGCCCTGCGGAACAGCCTGGTACTGGCGATCCTCTCAAGCCTGGCCGCCGCGGTTCTGGGAACCCTGGGGGCCTTTGGGAGTTCCGGCGGGGGGAGCAAACCCCGGTCCCGGTTCGCCGCCGGCAGGGTGATGGAATACCTGTCTATCCTCCCCATCATGATCCCCGAAATAATTTTAGGCATGGTGTTTCTGGCTTTTTTCGCCTTCCTGGGCCTGCCCTTCGGTATGTTCACCCTGGTGATTGCCCATACCGCCTTCTGCGTCCCCTACCCCTTTCTCCTGGTAAAGGCCCGGCTCGCGGGCCTGGATAAAAGTTACGCCGAAGCGGCCCGGGATCTGGGGGCCGGGGGGATGCGGGCCTTTTACGATATTACCCTTCCAGCCATCCTCCCCGCGGTGGTCTCGGGGATGCTCATTTCTTTTGCCATGAGTTTTGACGACGTGATTATCAGCGTGTTCGTTACCGGGGTACATACCAACACCCTGCCCATCAGAATTTATTCCCAGCTAAAAACCGGGGTGTCGCCGAAGACCAACGCCTTATGCACCCTGCTTTTTATCGCCACCATGGTCCTGGCCCTGACGGCCGCGTACCTGTCCCGGCGGAAAACGGAGGGTCTTCCCGGTCAACACCTGAAGGATCCATCCTCCGGGGAAAAGGGGTGGGGGTAGCGGAGTAGACCGCAGGGGC
>JAIRMO010000098.1 GCA_031258625.1 Spirochaetaceae bacterium
TCAAATAAGTCTTTATAATATAATGAGATAGACTCATTTTTCCAATCTTTTTTCATAAATCTATATGTAATAATGATTTGTGTACGATAGAGAGTTGCGCTAGGAATTTCAGGATGCCAGGATATGGTCGTCTTAATTCAATACGGTAACCATTGGTCATTTTTTACCATAATGTTCCTTTTTTTGCAGTGATTTTTACTTTTTGGGGAGAGAAAAGACGCCCAAAAAAGTTTATCGGCCCGGTTGCTGGTTCTTATATTTTACCTTTTCTAGGGCCACGCCGTGATACCGGAACTCAAAAACACGCGTGTGCGTGCGTTTCTTGGGCGAGGGTGGCGGCGGGCAAATAACGGAGGGACCCTCCGGGGGGAACCGCTATTTGCCCGGCCGACAGGCGCCCGATAAGTACACGCGGCAGCGGCACGCAGTAGCGGCACGCAGTAGCGTGTTGACGAAATAAGGCGCCACGGCGTAGGCCAAATAACGGCCGCTGTTTAGGCCAAGGCATCAGGCCGTCCCCCGGAAGTTCTTTTAGGCGTCTTTTCTCTTTATGTCTATTTAAACTTTGAATTGCTGGGGGTTTTCCCCTGATACGGACATCAGAAAAATCGTTACCAAAGCCGTTCCCCCAAAGCGTCAACCCGGGAAATCCCGGGAAGATCCGGCCCGGATTCATCCAGGGAGCGGATCCTGCAGGGGACCACCCTTCCCGGGGGGAGGGTGTCCGTCCCCCCGGCGGGGAACAAAAGCCTAAGATAATTATCGGATAACGCGGTAACATAGGGGACGTTTTTTTTACTCCCCCCGCCACGGGGGGCCTTTCCTTCAATGACCGCATCCACCTTTTTACCGATCCAGCGTCGGATATAGTCCCGGCGGCCTTGTTGGGCCAGATCTAACAGGGCCTTTACCCGGGAGACGGCCTCCCGCTCACATACCCGCCCCTTAAAATGATAGGCCGCGGTTCCCGGCCGCGGGGAATAGGGGAAGGCATGGATCCACGAAAAGTCCATACGCCGGCAGAATTCATAGGTTTTTTCAAATTCCCCACCGGTTTCGCCGGGAAACCCGGTTATCATATCACAGGCAAAAAAGGGATCCCCCTTGACGGATCGCAGCAGACTTAGCCCCTCTTCAATTGATTCGGGGGAATAGGTACGCCCCATTCTTTTTAAAACCCCGGGGCTTCCCGACTGGATTGAGAGGTGAAAATGGGGTCGAATCCGGGGATTACCCAGAACCTTAACCAAGTCCCGGCTAATATATTCGGGTTCCACCGAGGAAACCCGTAGGGCAATATGAGCGGTTTCCCCCAAAAGGTATTCCAGGAGGCCGCTTAGACCCAGGGGGCCGTCCCGGTACTGGCAGATATTTACCCCGGTCAAAACCGCTTCCCCAAATCCGGCGGCTTCCAGGGCCCGGAGTCTGGACAAGACCCTGTCCGCCTCCAAACTTACACTGGGCCCCCGGGCAAGGGTAACCCGGCAATAGGAACAACGGTTATCGCAACCGTCTTGTATTTTTAAAAAAGCCCGGGAATGATTGAAAAAATCCCGGGGATCAAAACGGAACCGGTCTTGGAGGGAGGAAAACCCCAGGTCCCGCGTCCATTTCTCCAGTATCAAAGCCGGATTCCCGAGGGTCTTCTCAGAATCCGCGAGAAATTTCGGTAAATCCAAAAGGGAACTCTTCCGATCCCCGGATACCACAAAAAGCCGTTTCCCGTAAAGGGGCGCCCCCTCTTTATCCTCCGCAAGCCCCGCCACCGCCTCAGCCTCAACCTGGGCATAACAACCGGTAACAATCACGCAGGCTCCGGGACTTTCCTTGAGGATCTTCCGGATTATCCTCCGGGCCTTCTGTTCGGCCTTGGAGGTTACCGTACAGGTATTAACCAAAAAAATATCCGCCCCGCCCTCTTCCCAGGGAACCAGGGTAAACCCCTCCCGGGTAAAGGCTCCGGCAAGGGATTCGCTTTCGAGTTGATTTAATTTACATCCCAGGGTTTGTAGGGCTATGGAAAACACGGGGATTTAACGGCTCCCCAAGACTTGACGGATACGTTCCAAGCCCATACGGGCATCGGAAAGCTGGGAATTCAAGAAAAGCGCCCGCTCATAGGCAACGGCGGCATCCTGGAGATCCCCGGCGCTCTCCCGGGCATAGGCAAGGCGGGTCCACCAGGCGGCGTTGTCAGGCACCTGATGAACCGCCGTAGACAGGGCAATATCGGCATGACGGAAACGGCCAAGCCTGATATAAATTTCACCCATAAAATAATAAGCCATCTCTATCCGCTGCCCCTCGGGGGCCAGGTTGATATAATCCTGAAAATACCGCAACGCCTCGTGGTTACTTCCCTGAAAATAATTAATCTCCCCCAGGATCTCGACGATCCGGGGGTCATATCTGCTGATGTTCCATCCGCTTTGTGCATAGGTTTTAGCTTCCTCATACCGGTTTAGCCGGATAAGGCTCCAACATATTACCACATAGGATTCAATATTATTACGATTGACCGAAATTTCATTAAGGCATATGGAAACCGCCCGTTCATAATTACCGTTCCGGTATTCCTGAACGGCATCGGGCCGGTTTTGACCAAAAATAACCCATCCGGAAATTAAAAGAAAAAATAAACTTATCGTGTATTTCGAGAATTCTTTTTTCATACCACTTGTTCAAGGGGTTTCCGTTCACTCATCGTACAACGGCCGTTAAAGGTACAACCGGTTTCCATAAAAATTTCCGGCGCGGTAACATTTCCCGTCAATTTACCGGTGGTGGTAATTTCGACCTTTTCCGACGCGGTAATATTTCCCTTTACCGCCCCCCTAATGACCACGGCGGCTGCGTTGATATTTGCGTCAACCACCGCCGCTTCATCCACCACGAGGAGGCTTGTAGCGACGATTTCCCCGGAAACCCTGCCCCGGATCAGAAAGGGTTTCTCAAAATTGATGATTCCGGAAAAATCAATATCGGAAGATAAAATAGTATCAAAATCTTCATCTTCCAAAACATCATTGTGAATATCGGTCATAATGACCTAAATTTAACCGTGGACCAAGGGTACGTCAATAGGCTCTCCGGGCAAAAGCATTCACTTTTACTCCGGGCGTGGGGATCAATGCCGTTTTGGTACTTAATTAAACGGTTATTGGCTGAACCGTTTAAGCGGTCATGGAGGCCGGCTGTTTGCCTTGAGACATACCTGGTATACGAGCCATGATGCGCTATATCCGGGGTATATGGTCAGGCATCATACGATAGATATAGCGTATTATATATAATGGCGGTGTATCCCGGAGTCAGGCACTGTTCCATATTTTACGTTTTGGCAATTTTTTGAATTCGAATTGCTGAACGCCGTTATACGCGGCTTGCGCGATACCTTTGAAACGGATAAACTTAAAGGGAGTAATTGTTCCAAAATAACCGGGTTTTGGAATAGGCTTATTTACGTGGTTTACCGGAGGTTCTTTTATAACGGCGGTTTAAAGGAACGTTATCGTTTGAGGGACTCGATTTTGAAAGTCCCCTATTCCAAAGGAGTGTATTATGGATTTTGAAAAGGACATGACGCAGAAAGCTAAATCCCTGCAAAAAAAACTGGTATTGGCCGAGGGAACCGAGCCACGGACCATTAAAGCCGCCCGGATCATCGCCGATAAACAGTTGGCTTCATCGGTTACTCTGGTGGGTAAGGAGTCTGAAATTTTGGTCCGGGCCGAAAAAGAAGGGGTAACCTTACAGGGGATCACCATCGTGGATCCCCTTTCATCCCCTTTGATCGAAAAATACGCCCATGAATATTATGAACTGCGGAAACATAAGGGTATGACCCAAGACCAGGCCAAAACCGATATTCTTCATTTTTTGCGATGGGGAGCCATGATGGTCCATCTGGGGGATGCGGACGCCATGGTAGCCGGGGCTGAAAGCGCCACCGCCGACGTTCTTCGGGCGGGACTCGCCATTATCGGTACGGTTCCGGGATCAAAAACCGCGTCTTCCTGTTTTGTCATGCAAACCACCGATCCTTCCTGGGGGGCGGGGGGAGTCCTTATCTTCTCCGACTGTGCGGTGGTACCGGATCCAACTCCGGAACAGCTTGCGGAAATCGCCCTGGCCGCGGCCCAGTCCTGCCGGGAATTCCTCGGCGCCGAGCCTGTGGTGGCCCTCCTCTCCTTTTCGACCAAAGGATCCGGGGGGGATCATCCCGACATACTTAAGGTACGGAGCGCCCTGGAATTGGTAAAAGCCAAAGAGCCCTCCTTAAAAATTGACGGTGAACTCCAGGCCGATGCGGCCCTGGTACCTTCGGTAACCGATAAAAAAGCCCCGGGCAGTATCGTCCGGGGCATGGTAAACACCCTGGTTTTCCCCGACCTGGGCGCCGGAAACATCGGGTATAAACTGGTGCAGCGCCTGGGGAAAGCCGAAGCCTTCGGCCCCTTCCTCCAGGGTTTTGCCAAACCCATAAGCGATCTATCCCGGGGAGCTTCGGTAGACGATATTGTGGTTACCGCGGCGGTTACCCTCGCCCGGGCAAAATAGGGGAGGAATTCCTTCGGAGGGGCATGTATGGGGGATTATGGGAGGGGGAAATTCAGCGGTACCGCGGCTGAAGGGAAGGAGAAATTTATCCTGGCCATTAAGGCGGGGGTAAACCGGGATTATAAAAAAGCCGCCGCCTTACTGGAAGAACTTCTATCAGAATACGACGCCCCTCCGGATGCCTATCTTTATTTAGGCCGTTCTTTCCATGCCCTCAAGGATCATTCCCGGGCTTTAGCCGCCTTTAACGATTACCTCCGGATCAATCCCCATTCCGGGGAAGGATACTTTTTTGTGGGCCGTACCTATGCGGCCCTGGGGATGCCCCACAAAGCGGTACCGTTTCTCAGGAAATCCCTGGAGTACGACCCGGAGAACCCTTCTATCTTGGCCCTTTTGGGGATAACCTACCTTAAATCCAAACATTCCGCCCCGGCGGTGGAGGTCCTACAGCGGGCGGTGGAAATCGCGCCGGATAACAAACGGATCTACCACGGGTACCTCAACGCCCTTTTCATCCGGGGGATACGGCTCTGCCGGCTTGAAAATTACGGATTGGGGATTCAGATGCTCCGGTTTGTTTTGGAGAACGGTTCCGACTCCCTCCTGCTCAGGCTGGAATTGGGCCGGGCCGCCCGGGAATTAAATTACCTGGAGGAAGCCCTGAACCATTATACCCAGGCGATTCATTTTGCCCCCGGGGATCCCATGATCCGCTGGTACCGGACCTCGATCTTGATGATCCTGGGCAGGAACGGAGAAGCCCTGGAAGAAATAGAAAAAATCCGTTCATCCCAGGTGGAGGATGAAAAAGTCCCCAACCTGCCCTGGAACAGTGAATTGGTAGACTTTTTCATGATCCGTTCCCTGTTGGATGCAGGCGCGTGGCGGCAGGCGGCGGACTCCTGCCGGAACTGGCTTAAGTACCGCCGGGCGGACCCCCTGATCCATGCCATGGACGCGGAGGCCCTGCGGAACCTGGGGGATCGGGGGGCCGCCAAAAACCACCTGGAACGGGCCCTGGAATTGGATCCCAAACAGATTCAGCTCTGGTATACCCTGATCTTCACCGCCTGGGAGGATAAGGACTGGAAAACCCTGGGATGGGGATTAAAAAACGCAAAAAAATTACCCGGAGACCGGGATCTTATCAAACGGTTTTCCGTTTTATACGAGGCCGCCACCAATGACGACGATCCCCATATAATTGAAACCCTGCAAGGGGCGATCCGTTCCCTGGGGCCGGATCCGGAACTCATGTACGCCCTGGCCGAACGGTACCTCAAGACCGGGCTTATCGAAGCGGCTTTAAGTTGGTTCAAAAAGGTCATTGATGTCCGAAAGGATCATGAAAAATCGTATCTTGGGGCTACCGCGGCCCTGGAGGTTTTGTCTAAAGAGGGAAGTTCCAAGGCCCGGGAAGAATTAAAAAAGACCTATAAGGTATACCTCAAGCGGTGGAAGGACAACTATGTTATCCGCCGGGAAGCGGCCCTTTTCCTGGTTAAAACCGGTGAATTTGAGCAGGCCGCCAGGGAATTGGAACTCCTCCTGGTCTGGGAACCGGCTAACCCCACCTTGCGCCGGATTTTAGCCTATTCCTACCGAAAATCCGGGCGCTACCGGGAAGCCGCGGTGTTTCTTAAGGCTCTGCTCAAAGAAAAACCCCGGGATATTACGCTGCTCCTGGAATATACCGGATGCCTTGAACGCGCCGGGGCGGCGTTCTATGCGGCGGCGGTATTGGAAAAGGCCCGGAATTTGTTTAGAAAATCCCCGGACATTCCCCTGGCCTTGGGGCTCCTTTTCTACCGGGCGCGAAAAACCGAGCGGGCCCTGGCGTTCCTGCGGGAAGCGGCGACGAAAAATGATGCGGCTTCCCGCAACGATCCCCGGCCTTACGAATGGATGGCCTTTATTGTCCGTGAACAGGGAAACGTCCTGGGGGCCTACCGGTACGAGGAGGAAGCGGCCAAGCGGAAAGGCAGGTGAGCTTGTTCCGGTTGGTAAGGATGTAACGGGCTATAGCCCCTCATCTGCGGTACACACCAGGCCGCCGCTTGTACTGTTCCGCAGCCACTGTTGAAAATGGTACATCCCTTCAATGTCAAGGTAATATTCCCCGGCCAGGACATAGGGCAGCCCTTCCAAGAGGGCGGGGTCCGGGGGTTCGGCCGGGCGGAAGCCGGTACTATCGGCGGCTATGTCCTGGGGGGTAAAGCCCTCCTGGGCTTCCACCTCCCGTACGGTGATGTCCGGATCATTCCCCGTAAAAGGCATGACCGCCACCGTGGTTTGTGCGGCGGCGGCCAAAGGAATAAGGAAAAAAACAATAAGGGCGACCGGTACCCGCTTCACCGATACTATTCAACCAACCCCTGGGGCACAGCCCCTTTCCTCATTCTTCATGCTGCTCACGGCTTACAAAAAGGCCGCAAATATCGTATATTTACCTACAGGAGGCAAGAGATGGAAACGACGCAAGAATTCACTATAGACCCCACTGATCCTCCTACCTTTGAAAAGGTCTGGAAGATGTTCCAGGAAATGTCCCGAGAAACTGACCGGCAGTTTAAGGAAATGTCCCGGGAAACTGACCGGCAGTTCAAGGAGACCAGGGAGCAGATAGCGGCAACCGGCAAGCAGATGAAAGAAACCGATAAAAGGCTCGGGGAATTGACGAACCGGTTCGGGGACATGGTGGAACACATGGTGGTCCCCAACCTTTTGAAAAGGTTCAAAGCCGAGGGCTTTGTCTTCGAGATGGCCAGCCGCGACCTTAAAGTCGCCGACGAGAAAAACAACATCTTCCTGGAGGTTGACGTGTTCCTGCAAAACGGCGACAAGGTTATGGTTGTCGAAATCAAAGCCACTCCCACCGTAAGAGACATAGCGGACCACGTAAAGCGCATGGAAAAGCTGCGCCGCTATGCCGGCCTCCGCGGGGATAGTCGCAAATACCTGGGGGCTATCGCCGGGGTGGTGGTAAGCGATTCGGTAAAGAACCGCGCCCTGAGCAGCGGCTTTTTCGTGCTTGTCCCCTCGGGGGACACCTTCAATATTATTAAGCCCGAAGGCAAATACCGCGTACGGGAATGGTAGCGCCCGCGCTCCTCCATCCCCACAAACCCCACCAAACATCCGAACACCTATCTTCAACCGCTCCCCGGTCACGGGATGACTGCGGATTGTATCTCCGTCATCGGCCCCTCCATCCTCCCCTCGTTCTGCCGCTCAAAACGGTCCGGGTAGAACCGGGGAGTTCCCGTATGACCTGAGGTTCCCCATTCGCCTATCGTGGTTCTCTTTCGATCCCAAAAAACACCATTTTGACGGCCGGCGGCCCCGTTTCTTCATTTTTTATTCCTCATTTGTTATTGCCTGTTTAACCGTTGAATTGCCGCCTTCCCGGTTGCTGAAATAATAAAAAGCGTTATAATAGAGGATACGGGACGTTGGTAACCGGCCGGCAGCGCGGGGTTTCGGCCGGTATATCCTTCTATAATTGCGCCGGTTTCAAATATAGAACCCTCTTCGGGTATGAGTCCCCGTCGGGGATCTGAACAATCAGCCGGCAGAGGAGCGCAGTAATGGCGGTAAAAGCGATGGATTTGTTTGACGCCTATCGTCAAAATCAATTACCAAGGGACGAAGGGTATGTGATCTCTTCTTTTTTTAGTACCCATTCCGCTTATTCGATATATGAAATTGTTTCTTATTCCGGGGTAAAGTCCATTTATCTCAACGAAAGCGGCTTGACCTTTCAGACTAACGGCAAAAAAATACACATCCTCATAGAACCGGCAAATTATCCCCATAAAGCCGTGGAACCCTATGTGCGGAGCCAAACCGAGCAAATCCCCCTCAGGTTCAGTGAGTTGGAACAGATCATAGCCAAAAATCAGAGTAAAATTATGATCGCCAAACAACCTATCGGGTCCTTTTCTTCATTTACCATCTTAAAGCCCTCGGGGGTCAATTTTGCCCTGGTGTTTTACAACCGTCCGGATCTTTTTGCAACCCTGCAATTGTTTTTTGAAAAGACCTTCAACCGGGAGGCGGGAATCCCCCAGGCGGATGCCAAAAAAAGCGCCAAACGGGTGGTGGAAACCATCGAATCCACCATGAACTTTAAGGGAGAATACACCTGAAATCCCGTCCCCATTGAGGGAGGGGCCGTTCCTCAGGACCCGGGGGATTTCATTCCCCGCCTGCCCCTGATTCGGCCTTTTCAATTTCCGCCTGAGCCGCGGCCAGGAGGGCAATGGGGACTGAATAGGGCGAACAGGACACGTAATCAAGCCCCGCATCCATACAAAACCGGATGTTTTCCGGATGAGCCCCATGTTCGCCGCAAAGACCGCATACCAGGTCGGGCCGGGTAAGCCGTCCCCGCTCTACCCCCAGGATAATGAGCTCCTTTACCCGGGGATCCAGGATGCTGAAGGGATTACCGGTGATAAGATCAAAACGGGTATAATCGGGCATAAAACCGGTACAATCGTCCCGGGACAACCCCAGGGTTGTCTGGGTCAAATCATTGGTACCAAAGCTGAAGAAACCGCCGTATTTGGCAATATCGGCGGCCCCCAGGGCGGCGGCGGGGAGTTCAATCATCGTACCGATCTTATAGGGAAGGGGGGTAACTTTTTTTTCCTCCCTGAGGGCTTCCTCAGTTTCCACAATACCCTGGTAGCTGTCCCCTTGGATTTTTTTCCCATAGGCAATGAGTTTTAATTCCGATGCGTTCATCACGAGGGGAACCATGATCTCAGGATATACGGTTGTTTTTTCTTCCCGGATCTTATAGGCGGCGTCAAAGACAGCCCGGATCTGCATGGCATAAATTTCGGGATATGAAACCGCGATACGGCACCCCCGATGTCCCAGCATGGGGTTGAATTCATCCAGCGCCTCAATCCGCTCCAGAATCTCCCCCCGGGAAACCTTTTGTTTTTTGTTTTTTTCCGCATAGGCCAGATAACCCGTAAGTTCATCCTGGGTATGGGGCATAAATTCATGGAGGGGGGCGTCTAAAAGCCGGACGGCCACCTCCTTTCCCGCCATAATCTTGAAGATACCGTAAAAATCATTCCGCTGCATCACCCGGAGTTTATTCAGGATCTTCTTTCTTTCCGTTTCGGACCCGGAGAGGATCAGGTCCCGGAACAGGTTGATCCGATCCGCTTTTAAGAACATATGCTCGGTTCTGCAGAGCCCTATCCCCTCGGCCCCAAAGGACCGGGCCAAAAGGACATCCCGGGGGGTTTCCGCGTTTGCCCGGACGTGGAATTCCTTTAAAAAGCCCTTGGACAGGGCGATAAGATCAAACAGTCCCGATTCGGCGGGGCGGGGTTCAATTAATTGAGCGGCCCCCCAGTATACCGAAGGTTCCCCATAACAGGGTACGTTCAGGGTAATATACTCCCCTTCGGAAAAGGCGAGGTCCCCCAGGGCCGCCTTTTTACCCCGGATCTTCATGGCCGGCGCCACCAGGGATACCTTTCCGTATTGGCGGGCCACCACCGAAGCATGGGCGGAATAGCCCCCTTCGGCGGTAAGGACCCCGTCGGACACTTCTATGGCCTTTACATCCCCCGTAAAAGAAGCGGGTGCCACCAGGATACACCGGGGGTCTTCCCCTTTTTGTTTGGCCAGCCTCCGGGCTTCCAGGAGGCCCTCGGTACTAAAATACGCCCTGCCGATGGCGGCTCCGGGGGAACCGGCGATACCGCCGCTCCATTTTTTCCGGCCCTTTATCCCGGCGGGATCAATAACGGGATGGAGAATTTCATTGAGCCTGAGGGGTTCCATGGCCTTGACCACGTAGGTTTTATCCACAACCTTACGTTCAGCCAGGTCAAGGAGCAGCCTCATATCCGCCTGGGCCGATTTCTGATCCACCGGCCGCTGTTCTATGAGCCACAGTTTTTTGTTTTCTATGGTAAACCGGATCTGCCGGATTTCCTTAAATCTGTCTTCCAGCGTCCGGGCAATATGTTCCAGTTCTTTAAGATACGGGGGATCTATTTTTTGAATGTTTTGACCGCCCTCCCCGGCTTCATTAAATTGTTCCCGGTGGAATTCCCCCTGGAGTTTTTTTTCCCCGGTTATCACATTACGGCTGAAAAATCCGCCGGAACAGGAATCCTTCCCATAATTCCCATAAACCATGGGCTGGATCATTAACGCCGTATCCCTATCGTTTTGATCATCCATGGAGAGGAGTTTGGAAATTTTTTCCAGGGCGATAAAAAGCTGTTCCCCGGGGGATTCAAAAAAACCATCGGGGAAAAAACCGGCATATTCGTCCATGCAGCTTTCAGCGTTCCGCGCCGGACATTCCCGATGGATAAGCGGCTCCAGTTCCTTGAGTTGAAGGGCAATCTTTTCCTGTTCCCGGGTACGGCCCTCAAGCTCCCGAATCCGCTCCTCCAGCCGCAGCATGCCCCGGACCAGAAACAACACCTCATGGGCCGCAAAGGCCTCCCCCACCCATCGGGCGAACCCGGCGGCGGCCGGTTTTACCAGGCCGAAGTTATGCAAAACCGGGTAATTGGAAACCACCAAATTAGGGGATACCACGATTTTAAGGAGCATCGGGTTTTCCGGATCCCCGTAGCTTTTCCTGACTATTGGGGAACAGGCTTCAAGCAGGGTTTTTAGGTCTTTTTTAATATCCACGGAACCTAATTCGGATGCGATGGTGGTATCCAAAATAAACCCCGGTAGGATGGGAAACCCTAATTCGGCAAATTCATTGGCCTGTCTGCCCCGGATTCCAAGCAGCTCCGGGGGTATTTGGGGGGAGATCCCGGATTTTTGGCTAAAAAAATGAATCCTTTTATCCATATTGAAATTTGGGGAAACCTCCCGTTAGAATAATTTTAAGATAGAACCCACCGATCCGCGAAGAAAGGCTTCGAACCGGTGACTGGCGCCCTGAATTAAATACCGTTGTAATTTAGCCACATCCTTGATATCGTTCCCCGCCACGGAAAATTGAATAGAACTACCGTGTTTGACTTTTCCCCATTTAAAGAGGGCGTTAATATCCAGAATCCGTTCCCCTTCGTAATAAATATACACCCGGAGTTCCGGGTATTTGGCGTTATAACTGGCGATGATCCGTTTCCAGGCTTCCACGTTCCCGTTGTGAAAAAGCTCGTTCTGAACGATCACCGAATACCGGGGGGTCATGCGGACCAGCCCCTTAACAACCGGGGCCGCGGACGGAGGAGGCAGGCCGTTTTTACCCGCCGCCGGGTCCGGCAGGGGCTTTTTTTTCCGGGGCTTCCCCACCGGCCTTTCAGGCAGGGCCTTTTTCAGCTTTTTTACCGTAAAACCGCCCCGGTACAAGTCAGGAGGGATTTTTGTTTTCCTTCCCGCAAAAAGCGCCAGGGCGGTTTCGGCCGCCTGCCGGCAGAGTCCGCCGGTTTCTTTTCCGGCTTTTCCCGCGTATATGACCAGAAGTTCCCGTTTTTTCAGGGCGCCGAACCCCGCTAATTGATCCGAGTCCTTCGGATTGGCCGCCAATACCCCCAGTTCAGGGTGGTGGTAGACCGCCACAAGATCCACCGCCGACCAACGGGCAAATTCTTCCGCCAGGGACGCCGGATCGGCGGCCGCCGACTCCAAATTGGAAGAATGGGCCTGATATCCCAACTTATCCACCAGGAGCATCCGCAAAAGCAACCCAACCCCCTCCCCGCCCAGGGGATCCTCTTCCGCTTCAAACAAAAGATCCCCCAAATTATGGTTCCCCAGGGCATCGGCGATCATGAGGGTTTTATTGATATGCCGTACCGCGGCGTTAAACCCCCGCCGGGTAGAAAGGACCGCTAAATTTGCCCCATCCTGAACCATACCTTATACCTCCAGAAAAAACGCCCCCAAAAAGGGGGCGTTTCAATTTACCGTCAATGCCAGCGATTAAAGTTGTCTTAAAGCGCCGCCTCCCCGGCGGCCGCGGGCCGGCTTCTGTTTTTCGGCCCCCCGTTTAGCGGGTTTCGCGTCCACAACCCCGGCCTTAGCCCTGCCCCGTTTGGGGGGCGCGGCCAAAGCGGGCGCCGGCGAGGCGATGCTTTCCGGGGCCTCGGTATTGAGCATATCCAAATAGGCCTGGCCGGGGGCGATCCCCCCTGCGGAAGGAACGCCCCCTTCCCCGGGCACCGTATCCGAGAAGGACTGGTTGATGTCCTCCCGGACCGTGGACCGGCGGCGGCTGAAGGATGCGAAGGCGGCATCCTGGAATCCCTTGGAAACCCCATGGAGGAATTCGTTTAATACGTTGGCCATGGCATCCAAAGTCGCCTTTTTCCGCTTAATGGAAGTTATATCCACATCCAAAAGCAGCCCCGGCTGGATATGGTAGGGGTTGATCATGTACTCAAACCGGTAATATTCCCGCTCCAGGAAATCAAGCCGATCTTCCATAACCCGCCGTTCAATGGGGTATTGATAATCGTACATGTCCTTGAGCCGCTGGCGCATCAGAATAATCCGCTGCCGAATCCGATCTTTTTCATAGATATAGGTACGATTCATCCGTTCCACTTCGGTTTCCGCGGGGCGCACAAAGGAAAGTTCATCCCATACCTTGTCGATGTCCTCGTATAAAGGCTCACCGGTTTTATCTTTAATGGTCTTCTGGATTCGGTTTTTGTTTTTCTTCGCCAAATCCTCATAATCCGTAACCTTAAAGAGGGTTTTTGTACCCTGATAGATCACTTCCAGTACGTCCCAGAGGTGAAGCACTTCGGTCTCAAAACTCTTTACCTGGACATCATAGGCCTTACGCTCCTCAATGAGCTGGGCGTTGTCATAGTACCGCATCCTCACCTGGTACCGTTCATCGGGCAAATGGGCGAAATCCGAGTCCTCATACTCCCGAATCAACAGTTCCCGGGAGTTTTTGAGGTTTTCGATGTACTGATACCCCATCTTAGAGGTGTCAAGGATCGACGTTATGGAGTTGATCGCCGTATTAAAACCCCGGTTCCGGATGTTTTCGATGTCCACGATTTTTTTGATGTTCTCCCGCACATTCTGTTGATCGAAATTTTCAGGGTCTATTTCCGCCCGGAGGTCCGTGATCCGTTCAAACAGGGCCTTAGCGACGAGGGCATACCGTTTTGACTTGGGATCATCCCCTTTATCGTCGGTGTAATTCTCTACTTTGCCGATTTTATTAAAGATGATTTCGCTGTCCGAAAATTCCTCAAGCCCCTGATCGATCCGTTCGTCCTTGAGTTTTTCAATTTCCTTATCGATATTGTCAATCAAATGTTTGGAAATCAGGTCTTTGATAAGGTATTCCACCGTAACCTGGTAGTGAAAAATAGGGCTGATAAGCTCCGAATCAAGGATGTTAACCGAAAGTTTTACATCGGTAACGGTTTTGGGTTTGAGTACATTGTCTTTAAAGGCGCATTTAACAATGGAATAGGCGTTTTCGCCCCGGATAAACGCCCCGGTATCGGTCTTTTGCCGCAAAAGGCTGTTGGTCAGGTTTTCAAGGTCATTAACCCCCCGCTGGATATGCCCCTGCAGGTGGCCATACATATTGACCAGGGATTTTTCTATTTCGCCGGTATTAAACTTATCCGCACCGCCGACCTGGTCCAAAAGATCCGCCACTTCCTTGGGGGTATACCGGGAAAGAACTTTGGTTTCTTCTTTGTCGATATAGTTACGGACTTTTTTTACCATTTCATCTTCAGCGGTTACCATATACCGGTTGAACATGTTCTGGTAATTTTGGTTAAAATAATTATACAGCTTCTCTTTTAGCCCGCCCATTACATCCAGACGCTCCAGCACGTCCTTGGGTAATTTAGCGGTCAGATGATGGATAACCTTATTGGTCTCTTCTTCCAGAAGCTGGTTAACTTCATTTTGCTGATCCCGGTATTCCTGGGCTAAAGAATTCCGTGAACCAACGGCACTCGGCTTCTCGGGGTGGAACACATTTGGACTTTTAGGCAGGTCTATAGCACCCATATCTTGGCTCCTTCAAAATATATTTCGAATCATAACTTAAGCTTATAATAATATATTCATATTATCCATCTTTCAGAAAAAAAGTAAAGCCTTTTTTCCTTTTTTTCCTGAATAAAAAAGGCATTTTTGGGGGGGTAATATTGTTCCCCGCTTAAAAAAGCCGGTTGTGATCGCCAAGACTTCTGCCGGACAGCGTAAAATCGGTCAGATACCGGTCGGATTTTTATTCGGCATTAAACCGAAGAAGGGGCGCCGGTTCGCGGGGGAAGGGGCTATCAACTTCCCCGTTCTTCAAATACCGGATCAAATCCTGGTTATCACCTGTTTTTTGCCTTTGTTTAGCGGTAATTATCGTAAAATGCCCGAGGCGATCAAATCCCCCCTATCCTATAATTAATAAATGTGATATCTTAAAAATCTATTCTAAAACCCGGGCGGTTTGGGGACAGGCTATGGAAAAAACGGTCAAAAGTCCGCTTTTTCCCTTAAAGACCGAAGTTTTGGGAAAATTTCCGGTTATTTAAGAAAAGGATTTTATGGTGAAGATCTATATAAAAAAATTTATCCTGGATATGGCGGGGCTTTCCCAAAACTTCAGTTCGGGAAAAGCGGCCTTGGATTTAGAAGAAAAAAGCGGGCTTTTTGTCGTTTTTTTTAAAGCCCTTCCAAAAACCAACCGGATTTTGGGAAGGGTTCTGGTTTTTTTAATTTTTCTTTTTCCCGGTTTTGCGGCCGCTGAGGACCGGCGGACCCTGCCTGTTACCATGTATTTGATTATTGACGGTTCTGAGAGTATAAAAAACGGAAAAGACGCCGCGGCAGCCTGGATCAATGATTATATTGTTGATAAAATTCTGCAGGAAGGGGATGATCTGACCATCTGGATCGCCGCGGAAAAAGCGAAGGTTCTTTTTTCCGAATCCCTGAGCGGGACGGTCCAAAAGGAAACCGTCAAAGCATTACTCCGTTCGGTCAATCCCGAAGGCGCCGTTGCGGATTATACCGGGGCCTTCCGGGAAGTCCTAGCCCGGGAAAGCCGCCGATCCGGGCGGGGGATTCCCTATACCCTCCTTGTAAGCGGAACCGGCGGCGGTCTTCTTAGGGGAAATCCCCCGGCGGAGTTCCTGCGGTATTCCAAGGTTCAGGAATTTTCCGGATGGCGGGTCCAGGCAGTGGGTTTGGGCTTAGGCCCGGGGGTACAAAAAGCCGTCTCCGGTTATATGTCCGGAGGATAAGGCGGGATAATTTTTTGTTTGCCAAGCAGTCTTAGATTTAGCGGAAAAAGGGGGGGATAAACCACTTTTTCAAGGTCTTGTACAAAACCAACCGGGTTATGAAACCGTCTCAGTTTTTAAATTTTTTGATTGGATTACGTATGACCGGTAAAGCCTTAAAAATTATTACTGTCCTGGTTTTTATTTTTACCGCCCTGGGGATCGGGGTGTTGGTTGTACTACCCAACGATATTTTTTATTCCCAAAACAACAACCGTTCCGGTCAAACCCGGATCGTTATTCCCTACATGAGTTCCGGGACCGGAGGGGGGGATTGGGGAGTCCCGGAACAGAACACTTACGCAGACACCCTGCTCCCGGATCTTCCCCTGATGGATGGGGAAGTCCTGGCGGCGGTATTAACCCAAAATTTTGACGACGACCCTATCGACGAACATATCATAGCCTGCCGGAACCTTTTGGAATTGGAAGGCCCCATCTCTATCACCTATATTGATACGGATCCGTTTTCCGGGGAGTATAAAAGAATTTGGAGTACCCCCACGGCGGCAACCCGGCCGGGGACTATCTCGTTATTTGCCATGGATATTATCGGAGATCAGGGAATCTCCATAGTCCTCAGCGGCCTGAACGGCGCCGGGGAAGAGACCCTTACCGTTTTGAGAAAAAATAATTTTTCGTCCCCGGCGGATACCCTTTCCCAGGAGACGCTTGAGACGGCTCAGTCCTTCAACAAGATCGCGGAACTGCGGATCGATGGGTTTATTTCCATATTAGACGCGGAGCGTCCCCAGGGACAGCCCTGTACCATTGCGGCCTATAGCCGGGATTACGGATCTTCCCATGACCTGGACCGGGTGGAGATTATGTATACCTATAATCCGGTAAACGAATGGTATGAACAGAGCCAATATACCAAAGTACCGGGCGCCCAGATAGAGCAGCGCCGGGTCCAGGAATTGTTAAGCGGTAATGCCGAAACCTTTGAACAATATATTGAGGGACTCTGGTATTTTGTTAATTCCCAGGGTACGCCGGAGCAGGAGCAATACATCTATTTTGATTGTTCCAATAAAGAAATTATTTTCTACGGCGATGAGATCGAACAAATTTTTATCTGGAGGAATTCAACCCCGACCCGGTACGGACTGTATCTGTCAACCCAAAACAGTTCGGTAACCACCCTTAAACGTTCTATCTTTATTGAACTTGAATCCCTGGATAATTTACGGATCCGGGTTACCGAAGACGTACAACTTAAAATCGGGATCAGCGCCTCCTGGGACGGGGTTTACCGGAAGGCGGGGTCCTTTAAAGAAAAAGAAGCGGAATTTCATTCCATTCCCCCCCACATTGAAGCGGTATATGACGGCTCCATCGGGAAACTCACGTTTTACAAAGACGGGGTCTATGAATTATCCAGCGCGAATTCCTATAAGAAGGGCAACTACACCTTTTTTCTTATTGCCGGGGAGGTTTTATTGGAGTTACGCCCCCAATACGCCGGGATCGACCGGGATGTTTACCAGGTTCAATATCCGGATGGGGAAACAGGGGAAAACGAGCCCTTCTCCCATGACGCCCTGACCCTTACCCGGATCCGTTTGAGTACCCGGGGGATTCAGTCCCTTCATGAGCCGGCGATTTTTCTGACCCTGAACAAGGATAACTCGCTTCTGGCCGGTTACTAAAACACCGGAAAGGATTCGAATCCGGCGTCCTTTAGTTGGATGATGGTCCTGCCCATATCATTTCCGGCAGGTACGGTTACCACCCAATAGTCGGTACCCTTTACCCCGCGCCGGGTGATATCCGCCTGAAATCCGGCGCCTTTAAGCCGTTCCGCCAGAGCCCGGGCATTTTCCTCCCGGCTGAAAAGACCGGTTTGCAAAACCACCGGGGCGGCCCCTCCGGCGGTTTCCCGGACCCGCGGGCTTTGGTCCGCCGGATTCAATGGGGCCGGCGGGCTTTCCCCGGCGGGGGCGGGGGCCAGGGTGAGGGCCTCCCTTCCGGGAAAAAGGAACCACAATGCCAGAGGGACGGCGTTTACGGCGCCTTCCTCACTTCCCGCGATACGGGCCTCGGGGCTTTCGGGACATTCGGTAAGGAGCCGGGACTTATACCGGGAATCCCCGGAAATTTTCCACTGGGTATAATAAAGGGCGGCTTTATATTCGCTATAACCGGGATCCTCAACCAGGACGGTCAGGGCGGAAACGTCTCCGGAACGGAAGGCTTTGATTTGGGCGTCCAAATACCGGGCATGACGGAGGATTCCGGCATCCCTGCCGGTAAGTAAAACCCTTTGTACCTGGGCCTCGGCCTTATCCGGTTCCCCTATGGCCATGGAACACCGGGCGGCTTCCAGAAGGGCCTGATCGTCCCGCCTGCCCGGTTCAGGTTCAACAAGGGCCGCTTCCGTCCAGAACCGGGCGGCGGACTCCAGGTCTCCCGAAAGCCGGGAAAGCCGGGCCAGCCGTATCAGGACCTCATGCCGTTCCGTTGCCGGGATCCCCCGATCCGTCAGTTTTTTCTCAAGGCTTTGAATCTCCGCCGCCGCCAGGACCGATCCGCCGGGATCGGATTGTCCATAAAGGCATGACCCCCCTGGGGGAAGCAGGAGGAATAAAAAAAACGCCCTGAAAAAAAAACGGCTTTTAATTGATCCCATAGGGGCCGCCGCCAAAAGTATCCGGGGAACCCTCCGCCGGGGATTCATCCTTTTTTTTACGGTTCCGTTTTTTCCCGAATTGGGGGCCTTGTACCCCCCCGGCGCTATGGGCAGGGGTATCCGGGGATTTGTTTTTTTTGAATCTAATGGAAATGCTCAGGGGGATCGCGCACAAAAGCCCTAACACAAAGGCTGAAAACACGGTGAGGTAAATAGGCACCGCCTGAACGGTCGTAAACCCAAAGGAGATGTCACAGCTATTACCCAAGTTAAGACCGATAAAAACCAGCAGGATCCCTAAGAAAACGATAAATCCTAATAATTTCCAAGGCATATACCAGCCTCCTTTGCAAAAAATCCGTTCTTTCAGGGTTTCCCAAACCCGGCGGGTTTGGGAAACCCTCCTTCAATCCACCGGATTGAAGGATCCCGCGCGGAAGGTATTCCCCCGCAGGGAAACCAGGGTTACTTCTATAAAGGAACCTATCAGGGCGGGTGATCCGGGGACCACCACCATTTCATCCCTTTCAGTACGGGTTATTAATTCATCGGCATTTTTACGGGAAATTCCTTCAACTAAAACTTTTTCCCGGGACCCAATCCGTCCTTTTAATAATTCTAAGGTATGCCGCTTCTGTAATGCAATTACCCGGGACAAACGGTCCCGTTTTATATCCTCGTCGATCCTGCCGGGAAGATCACAGGCGGCGGTCCCTTCCCGGGGATTAAAATGGTACATATACGCATAGAGGAATTTTACCCGCTCCATCAAGTCCAGGGTCTGTTCCAGATCCTCGTTGGTTTCGCCGGGGAAGCCGATGAGGATATCCGTGGAAAGGCTGATTCCGGGCATAGCCTCCCGGATATCCGCCGCCAGGCCCAGGTATTGCTCCCGGGTATACCGCCGGTTCATGGCGGCAAGGACGGCGTTGGAACCGTGCTGGACGCAGAGATGGAGGTGCCGGCAGAGCGCCGGGTGTTCCGCCATAACCCGGATAACCCGGGAAGACAGATCCCTGGGGTGGCTTGAAAGAAACCGGATCCAGCGGATAGGGGTATTCTCCACCCTCCGGGCGATTAATTCCAGAAGCTCGGGGAAACCGAATTCCCCGTTTCCGGGGCCGGAACTTCCCCCGGGGAGCCCCGCGGCATCCCCTTCCCACCGATAGGAGTTGACATTTTGACCCAGGAGCGTGATCTCCCGGACGCCCCGTTCCGCCAAAAGGTCAATCTCCCTGAGGATCGCCCCCGGGTCCCGGGATACTTCCCGGCCCCGTACATAGGGGACTATACAGTAGGAACAAAAATTATTACATCCGTGCATGATGGGGATAAACGCCCGGAATTGCCCTTCTTCCAAATGAAAGGAAGAAAATGAAAAAACGGGGCTTTCCTCAATTTTTATCCGGGACACCCCCTGCTTAACCGAAACGCCCTGCTCCAAGCCTTCCAGGATGAGGGGGAAAACCGATCGGGCATCGGTCCCCATTACATAATCCACGGCCTTGATCTTGTCCTTAAGGGCCTCCCCCAAACGCTGGGCCATACAGCCCGCCACGAGGAGGGTAAAGGACCGTTTTTTTTTCATAGCCCGGTAAAGGGCAAGCCGGCCCAGTATCCGTTTTTCCGCGGTGGCCCGGACCGAACAGGTGTTGAGGATCACGAGGTCCGCCTTTTCCCCATCCTCCGCCGCGGTCCAACCCCGTTCCCGTAATACCAGGTTCAGGGCCGCCGATTCCGCGGTGTTCATCTGGCATCCATAGGTCTCAAAAAAATAGGTCACGACCTGCTCTTGAGCCCTTTTAGAAATTTGAGCCCCTTCCATATCCCCATGGCCAAAAGACCGACGGCGCCGATGCCGAGGAGGATACCGGCGAAATTCCTCAGGACAGGTATGGGGGATTTGGCGATGACGGCCAGGATCCCGGCCAGGGTAATTATCATCCCCGGCTTTCTATCCTCCGGGTCCCTGGAAAGAAGGGCCCCCACCCCGACCAGGGCCACCACCACCCCGGCGATGATCCCCACAGGCAAGGGCAGCGCCCGCATAATAAGAAGCAGGATCCCCCCCGCGATACCCCCTACGGCGGCTACCCCCTGTTTAGTTAAAATATTAGTAGGAATAGGCCGCTTTGGCACCATATCATTCATTTTTTCCTCCTGTAACCCCTATGACGGTCCCGGCATATCCGGCTTTCGCCCCCTCCATCTAAATATACACCCCCCGGGCGGGATCTTCAACGGCGACAGTAACCCAATCAAGCCGCCGGTTGTTGTATTTTTATGAAAGCCGGGGGCTGAAAATCATCCGGCCGGGAGCCCTTAATACAAGTAATTGAAAAGAAACCTATCATACGTTATAGTAAAAATTCAATTGCTCTTATGGATAGATTTTATCCCAAAATCCGGCGGTTTTTGGGAGGGCCCTGATATTTACGCGCTATCCGAATCGGGTTTTAATAGTTTGGGGGTGGGGAGTTTTATATGATTAGAAGAAAAGCGGAGGCATTTTTTTTCATGTTTTTTCTTATGGGCTTGCTTTTTATTGCCGCCGCCCAGGAAGACGATTTTAATGAGGAAGAACAGGAACCGCCCTTTGATTCCGAATGGACCTTTGTTACCCCTCCTCTATACGCCAGGGGGGATAAAACTTTTCGGATCTCCCTGGGGCCTGTTTTCCCCCTGGTTTTTTTTGACGCCCAGGGGGGAACCATCGAGAACCGGATAAATGCGGCCGGGGGAACCGGGTCCCTGGGGTTTAATTATTTTTTGGGTTCCAATCTGTTCGTGGGAGGAGAGCTGGGATTGATGTTTATTGGTACCCGGGGGGAAAATATGTTGTTTATGGTCCCCATGGGAGGCCGGATCGGTTATCAATTTGTCCTGGGCAGGTTCGAATTCCCCCTATCCCTTATGGTAGGGGGAGTTCCCCAACAATACCTGGAACTCAATTATTTCGGATTCTTTTTGAAGCCCGAGGCTTCGGTTTTTTGGCGTTTTACCCCCAGTTGGTCCTTTGGGCTTAATACCTCCTGGTGGTTCGTTCCCCAATGGAGTTCCCATACGGTTTTTGGGAATTTTATAGAGTTAACCCTTTCAGCCCGCTATCATTTTTAGCATAAGGATCAAGGATGAAAAAAATACGGCTTAACCATAAAAGGAGCCTCCTCCGGGGAGGCATAGTGTTTTTCCTTTTTATTCCATTGGGTTTATGTTTTTTTTCCTGTGATCAGGATTCTATTTTTTATGATATATCCCAGGAAGTAAAACCTAAGGATCCGTACATACCGGGAAGTCCCACCAAGATAGTTGAATCAAGCGGTAATATCCTTTATGTATCCAACGGAAAGTCCCTTTATAGATACGACGGGTCCGAATGGCTCCGGATAGACAAACCCTCCGGCACGATTACCGATCTGGCCGCCGTTCAAAACAGCCTCTATTGTATCACCGACAACGCCGGGTTATACCATTACACCGGCGGCCCCTGGGAGCCGGTCCCGATTGGGGGATATGCCTATCTTCAGAACATCTACGGAACCGACAGTAAACTTTATATTTGCGGGTCCAATACGGGGAAAGACGCCAATATATATACGATCGTTTCCTGCAGCGGAACAACCATTTCATCTCCCCTCAAATCCGGATCAGGGGAAGGATTTCACCTTAAGGGGGCGGTAACCGCGGGCGGTACGGATTATATCGCCACCACCGGCGGAGTCTTTAATGCCGCCGCCCCCAATACAGCCATATCCGGTTCCACCGGATATACCATCATGGGGATGATCCGGCTGCCTGATAGATCCACCATAGCGGTTTCCACAAAGAACGGGTCTATTCTTCACGGTAACGGCGGTTCTTTTATAGCGGGATCTTTTGGCTTGGCCTTTGATCGGGCCATGGCGATCTATCAAACCGCGTCCGGAACATATCTGCTCCTCGTTGGGGTATATACCCGGGGTTATGTGGAGTTAGAACTGAGAAGCAACGGTTCCTGGCCCGAGGTGTCCTCTTACCATTATCCGGGAGACGGCGCATACGGACGGAATACCACGGTGCATGACGGCGCGCAATATCGCTCAAGTTTGGGAATACAATCCCTTACCTCCCTTTATCAGTATCCGCGGCAGGGACAGGAGGGGGAGCTTTTTGCGTCAACCCAACAAAAAGGGGTTTGGGCCTACCAGATTAGATCAGAGGGATGGCAATGGAATGCTTATTAACCGGGTCCCTGATTTTTAAGTTTCGATTTTTGATAATCCCCCATGGATGATCTGTTCAGTTCCTCCGGGGGAATCTCCGAAGGCCCCCTGGCGGATCGGATGCGGCCTAAAACCCTGGATGATATTATCGGCCAGGACCATATTGTCGGTCCCGGGCGGCTCTTGCGCCGGGCCATTCAGGCGGATCGGCTCTCGTCGGTTATCTTTTACGGCCCTCCCGGTACGGGTAAAACAAGCCTGGCCAGGGTTATCGCCAATACCACCAGAAGTTCCTTTGAAAGCCTCAACGCGGTCCTCACGGGGATCAAGGATATCCGTGAGACCATAGACCGTTCCGACGAACGGCGGCGGCTTTACGGCAAACGGACCATTCTTTTTGTGGACGAAGTACACCGGTGGAATAAGGCCCAGCAGGACGCCCTCCTCCCCTGGGTGGAAAACGGTACGGTGATCCTCATCGGGGCTACCACGGAAAATCCCTTTTTTGAGGTCAACCGGGCCCTGGTAAGCCGGAGCCGGATCTTTCAGCTTAAACCCCTGACCGCGGAAAACCTCCGGGAAGCGGCCCTGCGGACCGTGGCGGATACGGAACGGGGATACGGTAACTGGCGGGTGGTCTTTGAGGAGGGGGCCCTGGAACACCTGGTGGAAGTTGCCGGGGGGGATGCCCGGAGCCTCCTCAACGCCCTGGAACTGGCGGTAGAGACCAGTCCCGGCTCCTGGCCCCCCCCGGAGGGGACGGAGATCCGCATCTCCCTTCAGGCCGCGGAGGAAAGCATCCAGCGCCGGGCGGTCCTCTACGACCGGGACGGGGATTACCACTTCGATACCATCAGCGCCTTTATCAAGAGCGTCCGGGGGAGCGACCCCGACGCGGCCTTGTATTGGCTTGCCAAGATGGTCCGGGCCGGGGAGGACCCGGCTTTTATCGTTAGGCGGATGATCATTTTGGCCGGGGAGGACGTGGGGATGGCGGACCCCCAGGCGATAGCCGTGGTTATCGCCTGCGCCGATGCCTTTGAGCGGATAGGGTTTCCCGAGGGAAATTTCCCCCTGGCCCATGCCTGCCTCTACCTGGCCACGGCGCCGAAATCCAATACCACCATGGCCTTTTTCGACGCTCTGGGGGAGGTAAACAAGGAGGACGCGGAGGTCCCCAACCATCTGCGGGACGCCAGCCGGGACGCCGAAGGGTTCGGTCATGGGGACGGTTATATCTATCCCCACGCATACCGGGATCATTGGGCGGCCCAGCAGTACCTTCCCCGGGTATTACGGGGAAAAACCTTTTATCTCCCTTCCCGGGTGGGGTATGAAGGGAAAATCCGGGAGGAGGTGCTTAAAAAACGGGAACTCCAGGCGGCGGTGATCATGGGGGACAACGCGGGGGAAGCCGGGGGGGAATACCTCTCCTGGTCCGCTTCGTCAAAGGGCAGGGAAGGCTGGTTTAAACGGCTGGAATCGGGGAGGAGCGCCCTGCTCCTATCTGACCGGGATGTTATTTTAGGCCAATGTTCCCCGGCCCGGCATGACCGGATACTTATCCCCGCGGCCAATGACGGCCTCCTCCTCTGGGAAAGCCTGCGGCGGGTCCCGGAGGGTCTGGCAGCGGCCCTGGTGGATACCGAAACCGCCCGGGAAGCCCTGCTCCGTTACGCCGCAATCCTCGATGAGAGCGAACAGCCCCGGATCGGGATATTCCCCCCGGGGAAGCTCCCCACCCCGGAAGAAGCGGAGGCCCTCTTTTCCTCCCCGGTCTTTGACCATATCCTGGTCCGGGAGCCCTGGAAACGGGGGCTCCCGCCGCCGGAAAAGGCCGGCGGCGCCCCCTTGGAGGTCTTTACCGACGGCGCCCGGAGGCTTCTTGCCCCCGGGGGAGACCTGGTACTCCTCCAGACCCTCCCCCGGTTGGGGGAACGGATATCCCGGATCCTGGAGGATGAATGCCGGGTTCTGGGGCCTATACCGGGAGACGTGGTACAAAAACTCAAGGAAGCGGAACAGGACTTTTTCACCAAACAGGGGGGATATTGGACCTGGGACGGAGCGGTCCCGGAAAAAATCTTTACCCAGGGGGGATTGCGTACTGTTTTGACGGTATTGGACCAACAAGAGGAACGGCTCCTTACCGAACGGGATTTGGCCGCCTGGTTTGACCGGGAGCGTTCAACCTGGGGGGCTTTTATTTCCCGGGCCTTGGGGGATGCGGACTTTTTAACTATCCGGGAGCTGCTTTCCGCCCGGATAAAACAGGGCCCCCTCACCTGGAAATGGAAAAGCGTCCTCCTTAAGGGAAGCGTAAATTGACCCGGCCGCCGATCCGGTTTATACTTCCCCTGTCTCATACAAGGAGGACGCTCGATGAAAACCATACTGTGTTACGGTGATTCTAACACCTGGGGTTACAACCCGCAAACCGGGGAACGGTACGATCATAAAACCCGCTGGCCCATGGCGCTAAAAAAAATACTTAACCGCGATTCTCCGGAGGATCCCCGGTATTGGGTGGATGAGGAAGGGCTCTGCGGCAGGACCAGTTGCCGGGAAGATCCGGTGGAAGGGGACATGAACGGCTTACGCCAACTGATACCGATCCTGGAAAGCCACCGGCCCTTAGACATCGTGGCGGTTATGTTGGGAACCAATGATCTTAAAATCAGATACAGCCCCTGCGCCTATGATATTGCCCGGGGGGTGGGCCGGCTGGTAACGGCTATTAAGGATTCCCGGACCGGTCCCGGCGATACCGCCCCCCAGGTTCTTATGATCTGCCCGCCTCCAACGGTGGATGCTCCGGCTTTTAAAAATATGTTTGGGGACAGCGTGGAATTGTCAAAGAAACTTCCCGGTTTTTATCGGCAGTTTGCGGAGGAATGCGGGGCGGAATTTCTGGACGCCGGTAAAATCATCCAAAGCAGCAAAGCAGACGGCATCCACTTTGACCCGGAGGAACATTACAAACTCGCTGCGGCGGTGGCGGATATGGTTAAAAAAATGGCGCCGGCGATATAGCCTTGTCGAATGGGACGGGCGTACAGAAACCGGAATAATATTCCAGGATAAACGCATAGAAATTCGCGTCCTCCTCTTTTGGGCGCATTTCCGGCGTTTCGCACCGGAAACCGGGCTTTCCGCTCCAATTCCTTACGGTATTTCCGCTTCAATCCCTTGCGCGTTTCCCTCGGGAGCCTTTTCCCCTGTTGTGATAGCGGTAAACAGGGGGCAGACGATTCTAGGCGTTTATCCTGATAATAATCGGTAATTTCATTGACGGTACCGGCTTTCTCGGGTATAATAAAAGGGTATATTTCAAAGGAAGGGGGTGAAATTCCCCCGCTATCCCGTAACTGTAACTGGGGATTCGCCTTAGGGCGAACCGATTCCGTTCAAACACGCCACTGGTACCGGGAGTATTAAAACCATTAAGCGGCAGTGTTTTTCTGTTTTGCAGCCGGAGCAGGAAGTTATTAAAGGCGGTATGGTGGGACAAGTGGAAACTTCGTTTCCTTGGGATTTTGGCTGAGTCAAAAG
>JAIRMO010000185.1 GCA_031258625.1 Spirochaetaceae bacterium
GTCGATAGCTTCCGGGGGAAGCTCCTCGCTCCGGGAACAGGAAGAAAGGGCCATAAGGAGACAAATACCGCCCATAAGGGGTAAGTTAGTTTTCATAGAGGTATTGTATCCGCCCCGGAGAGGGGTGTCAATCTCACTCAATGGCGCCCGGACAGGGTGAGGTTATTTGTTTTTACCCGGGGTTTCAAGGGAATCGGTAAAGCCCGCGATTAAGGCGCTGAATATGGCGTTAAAAGGCTTTATTCCGGTACCGCCGGGTACTATACTATATAGAGTGGATATATTAAGATACAATATCGAAGACAGTAGAAAAATGGTTCGAAAAAAAATCCTATATGGCAATCCCGCGGTTTTTCTTTTTTCCGTTGCCGCGGTTCTCGTGTTGATAATTTCGGTTTCTACCGGTATCCTCATTGATTCCCTATCGGGTTTTTTGTCGGAGAGTATTGAGGAACGGCTCTTGGCCGCAAGCCGTTCGGTCGCGTATCTGGTAACGGCGGAAGAACTCGCTGAACTGGTTGTTCCCGAGGATATGGAAAAACCCCTCTTTACCGATCTGCGGGAACGGCTTATCGCCTTTGCCGATGAATCTCATCTACTTTTTGTTTATTACTTCCGGCTGGTTAACGGTAATATGTGGCAGTTCATCGTGGACAATGATCAAAGCGAGGATACGCAAAACCTTGCTTCCGAACCCGTTATCGATGAAGAAACCCCCCGGCGGGTCCTGAACGAAGGGCGGGCGATTACCGCGGATCTGGGGGAATATTCGCCGGGGTATGACCATATTCTTTCGGCTTTTGCCCCGGTATTTGACCGCGACGGGAAAATTGTCGCCATAGCGGGGGTGGATATCTCCGATGAACAGCTTATGCTGACCCGGCGCCGTATCAAAGGTGTTTTACTTGTACTGCTGGTTTCCATAATTTTTGTCATCATTTCGGGTTTTTTAAGTTTTTCCCAATATAAAAAAAAGGAAATCGCCTTTTCCCGGCGTTTCAAACAGCAGGAACTTATGGCTCAACTGGCCCGGAGTTTTATTTCCGCCCAGGATATTACTTCGGTCATCAATGACGCGCTGCGTATAAGCGGCGAATTCCTTAAAACCAGCCGGATTCTCATCGGTATCCCCGAGGAGAATAGGACGTTAAGCCATGCGGCCTATGTCTGGTGCGGGATAGACACGATTATTACCTCCCCGGATACGGAAGGGCTCAACGATCTCATCAACAGTTTCCCCCGGGAACAGCCTGAGGATATTCCTCTTATCTCCTGCGATGATATATGGGCGGATTCCCAGTATGAGATCATGGAAATCGTGAATGTCAGGGCCTTCATCATGGTTCCCCTGTATGTGGATGGTAAATTCTGGGCGGTATTGAGCGTAGAGGAATGTCAAAACACCCGGAAATGGACGGAAAGCGACCGGCAGCTTATCGTTACCCTGAGCAGCCTCATCGCGGGCGCCGTGAACCAGGATCTGCGGGAAAAGGAGCGTGATACCGCCCTTGCCCAGGCCGAACAGGCAAGCCAGGCGAAAACGATTTTTCTTGCCAATATGAGCCATGAGATACGGACCCCCATGAACGCCATTATCGGCATGACCACCATCGCAAAATCCTCCCCAGACATTGAAAGAAAAGAATACTGTCTGGACAAGATAGAAAACGCTTCCAACCATCTGTTGGGGGTGATCAATGATATTCTGGATATGTCAAAAATAGAGGCAAACAAATTTGAACTTTCCTTTACGGACTTTAATTTTGAAAAGATGCTCCAAAAAGTGGTGAACGTAATCAATTTCCGTATGGACGAAAAGCAGCTCAATTTTACCGTATTTATTGATAAACAGATACCTCCCTGGCTCCATGGGGATGATCAGCGCCTTGCCCAGGTGATTACCAATTTGCTTTCCAACGCCGTTAAATTTACCCCGGAACAGGGCTCAATCCGGCTGAACACGGAACTGGAGAAAGAAGAAAACGGGTGGTGTACCATTCGGATCAGCGTAGCCGATACCGGCATAGGGATTAGCCCGGAACAGCAGCCGCGGTTGTTTTTTTCTTTTGAGCAGGCCGATTCGAGTACCTCCCGAAAATTCGGCGGTACGGGTCTGGGACTGGCCATTTCAAAACGCATTGTGGAGATGATGGACGGCGGCATCCGGGTTAATTCTGAACTTGGAAAGGGGTCTACCTTTACCTTTTGGGTAAAAATAAAACGCGGACAGCAAACCCACGAAAGCATCCTGGCCGCCGGAACAGGCTGGAAAAACATCCGGGTGCTTGTGGTGGATGATGCCGAGGATATTCGGGAATATTTTAGTGAAATTGCCAAGGGTCTGGGATTTTTTCTGCAAACCTCCTCAAGCGGTGAAGAAGCGCTGGCCCTTATCGAAAAAGACGGCGCCTATGATATTTATTTTGTGGATTGGAAAATGCCCGGTATGGATGGTATTGAGCTTTCCCGCAGGATTAAAAAGAAAGACGACGCGTCCGTGGTTATTATGATATCCGCCGCCCAGTGGACCTCCGTTGAACCGGAAGCCAAAGCCGCGGGGGTGAACCAGTTTTTGCCCAAACCCCTGTTTCCCTCCGTCATTGCGGACTGCATTAGCCAGTGCCTGGGGATGGAAAATTTGGCCGCGGATGCCGGGAACACACCCGAACCACGGGACAACTTTGCGGGAAAGCGGATATTACTGGCCGAAGATGTGGAGATCAACCGGGAGGTCGTGATCGCCATGCTCGAGCCGGTATCCCTGATTGTTGACTGCGTTGAAAACGGCGCTCAGGCGGTAAGGCTTTATACCGCGGAACCGGAAAAATACGATATGATTTTTATGGATGTACAAATGCCCGAAATGGACGGTTATGAGGCCACCCGCCGCATCCGCGCCTTTGAGGAAGAACGGAGAAAAGCCTTAGGTGTTCCTGAATCTCCTCCCCAGGGAATACCCATTATTGCCATGACCGCCAATGTGTTCCGGGAGGATGTTGAAAAATGTCTGGCCATGGGAATGAACGCCCATGTGGGTAAACCCCTTGATCCGGAAGAGGTCCTGGTCATATTGCGGGCCTATCTGACAAAAACCTAAAGAGCGCCGGCGCCGGGCAGCCCGGAGCCGGACGCGGTCAGCCGAATCGGGCAATAAGTTCCCCCATGTCCAGCATATTGGCCGCGTATTGTTTTCCCAAGAGGGCCGGGGGAAGGAGGTAGTCGTATTTATCCGTTAAGGGGATTCCTTCGGAAAGGGCGTCCGGGGGAATCCCCGGGATCCCCCGGTCAAAAATACCGGCCAACCGGTTCCTGAATTCGGGGACGGGCAATCCCGAACCGATACGGAAGACCGGTTCCTTTTCCCGGGAACAGGAACGTATCCCAAGCCGTTTCCGGATTTCCCGGTGCCGGAACAGGGCCGCCAGGGCCCGCATGGCCCGGCTCCCCAGCCAGGGGATAAAGAAAAAGACCCCCGGAGCCAAGGGGACAAAATAATCTTCCGTAAGTTTGAGTTTCTCCGCCTGGGCTCGTCCTTCAGCCAGCCGGAGCCGGGCCCTTTCCGAAAGATAGGGATACCCTTCCCCCTCCGCCAGGATCCCCCGCATCCGTTCCACGATTCGGGAATGGGTTTCCCCCCGGGAACCCCGCCAGACCCGCTCCCCCCCTTCTTCGCCGGGGCTCACCAAGATTTCCCGCCCCCGGAGATCGAAGCCCCGGACCTGCCAATACCGCCCCCCCAGGACCAGGTTGGCCCCCTCAGGCGGGATAAAGTGAATTGTCCCCAGTTCCTTTCCCCCAGCCGTTACCCGGTACGCCTCCTCGTCGGGAAAAACCGAATAAAAGGAATAATGGTTTACTATTTTTTCCCCCTCAAGGCCGATGATAAGGCCCCCGCCTTCGGTTTTTTCCAGATAGTCCAGGGCGATGAGGCGGCGGAGGAGTTCCCGGTAATCCTCCGGGGGGATTCCCCCAAAGGGGGGGAGGGAGAGGACCCGCCGGGCCAGGTCACGGGGGGCGCTTTCCCCCCGGGACCTGAGGAAACTCAAGGTTTGGTGGCAGAGGAGGCTGTAGGGGAGGGGTTTATCCGGCGCGTCCTCTATCCATTTTTCCTTGAGGTAGAGCTCTATCACCGCGATGGTCTTGAGGAGAGCCCATGGGATGGCCCGGAGGATCCCTTCCGGACCATCCCGGGGCTCCTCAGGGCAGGTAAAGTAGATCTCCGCCCTGCCGGTACGCCTGCCGGAACGGCCCAGGCGTTGGACCAAACCGGAAACCCCCGGAGGGGGCCCTATCTGGATGACCCGGTCCAGGCTGCCGATGTCGATGCCCAATTCCAGGGTCGCGGTGGCGGCAATGACCACCGGCCCCTCCCGCTCCCGGAGTTCCCCTTCGGCTTCTTCCCGGAGGGCCGCGGAAATACTCCCGTGGTGAACGTAAAACACGTCATCCTCATGGTACTGCCGTGCCAGGTCCCGCAGCCGGGCTATGGTTTCTTCCGCCTCAAGGCGGCTGTTGGTAAAGATGATACACCGTTTGCCCCGGCATTGACCGTAGAGTTCCCGGTAATAGGCCTCCCCTTCCCGGGGATCTTCCCGGTTAAAATAATCCAGCCTGAGGCGGACCCGCTGTTTTCGCCCCTCTTCCCGGACCAGGGTTGTTTCCCCGCCGGTCCCCAGGGCAAGCCAGCGGAGGGCCTCCCCGTAATCCCCCAGGGTTGCCGACAGTCCTATCCGCCGGAGCCGGACGCCGGTGGCCTCCTCAATCCGTCCTATTTGGCAGAGGATCTGGGCCCCCCGGTCGCTCCCCATAAAGGCGTGGACTTCGTCGATAATCACAAAACGGAGGTCCCGGAACAGGGGCATGAGCTTCCCCGGGTGTCTGAGGAGGAGGGCCTCCAGGGATTCGGGGGTTATCTGCAGGACCCCGCCGGGCTTACCCAGGAACTTTTTTTTGTGTTCCCCGGGAATATCCCCGTGCCAGCGCAGAACCGGAATTCCCCCCCGGTCAAACAGGGGGCCGAGCCGTTCAAACTGGTCGTTGATCAGGGCCTTGAGGGGGCCTATATAGAGGACCCCCACCGAGGCCGGGGGGTTTTCGGCTAAAAGGGAAAGGACGGGAAAAAAGGCCGCTTCGGTTTTACCCGAGGCGGTCCCCGAGGCGATGAGTACCTGGCCTTTTCCGTGGAGAATCGCCCTAACGGCCGCTTCCTGAATACCCTTGAGGGCTTCCCATTTTTTTTCGTAGACATATTCCCGAACAAAGGGGGCGAGTTGGGAATAGGCGTCCCCGGAATTTTCCGGGCAGGGCTGCTTCATAGGTCAAAGGAGGCGTAAAGATCCTCCTCCACATCCTCCGGGGACGGGCCCTTAACGGTAAAACCCTCCCGGCTTACCAGGGTGTTAAAATCCAGGGAAGGATCCCCCCGCAAGATGTTGAGGAGGCTGAGAAAATCCCGGGCGATCTCCCGGGGGGTGATGAACTCCGCGGCCCCGGGGGTGGAGAAGGCCAGTTTTATAAAAGCCGTCAGCTCCGTTTCCCCCAGGGGGTTTTCGTAGTCAAAATGCCGGGCATGGATGCCGGCAAGCCGCTCCAAGAGGAGGTAGATCTCCTCCGGGGAAAGCTGGGCCAGTTTGATGACGGGGCTGTTAAAATCCCTTCGGCCTTCCCGGACAAAACGGCTGTCCGCCAGGCGGCTTTTCAGGGCGGGGGAGCTGAACAGCCCCCGCCGTTCATCCTCCACGAACTGGGGGGTACCGGCCATATAGATCCCCAGGCGCTGAACCTTCCCCTGCATCACCTCGTTAAACATGGAAAGGAGCTTTTCATAGTTGTTTTCCCGGGACTGACGGTGGGAGATCCTGGAGAGGTTCGCGCATTCATCAATAAAAAGAAGGAGCCCCCGGTATCCCAGTTGGGCGCTGAAGGCGGCGAAGAGCTTGACGTATTCGTACCAGTTCTCGTCGGTGATGATCTCCCCTACGGGGAGGAGGGAACGGGCTTCGGTCTTGGTGGCGTATTCCCCCCGGAGCCATTTGACGGCGCCGTGTTTTTTTTCGTCCTCGTCCGACATAAAGGCCTTGTAATAGGCGGAAACCGCCGCGGCAAAATCGTAGCCATGGGCAAACCCTTCCATTCCGGAAATGGTCTCAAAGATCCGCCACTCAACCCGGGAGACCAGGCTTTCATCGGCGGGGGATATCCCCCCGGCTATAATTTCCGTTTTTATGGCG
>JAIRMO010000186.1 GCA_031258625.1 Spirochaetaceae bacterium
TCGGCGGACCCTTGGTCCGATACCTCCGATAGTTTGGTTTTGCAACTTTATTCTACCGTGTTTACGATGCCGTTTCTATGCCCTCCTGCTTTCGCACTTCAAAAAAAAATTGGCCAAACTTTAAATTGCTGAATGTGCCAGGATAAACGCATAGAATCGTCTGCCGCCTGTTTACCGCTATCACAGCAGGGGAAAAGGCTCCTGCGGGAAACGCGCAAGGGATTGAAGCGGAAATACCGGAGGCTTTACCTGCGGTAAAGCCGAGGAATTGGAGCGGAAAGCCCGGTTTCCGGTGCTTTGCGCCGGAAATGCGCCCAAAAGAGGAGGACGCGAATTTCTATGCGTTTATCCTGCTGAATGTGCAAAGGGCCCTTGACTAATCTGTTTGTTTGTTATATATTATTCACTACAACGCAGGGTAGAGCAGTTGGCAGCTCGTCGGGCTCATAACCCGGAGGTCCCAGGTTCGAGTCCTGGCCCTGCTAAAGACTTGTAATTCTCTTATTGAATATTAAAATAGTACCGCTCTAAATAGGCTATCCGCCGCCGGGCTTCATCAAACCGGGGGCTTTGGGGATACTCCCGGACCAGTCGGCGGTAATAATCCAGGGCGGAACGGACATCCCGGTGGGGGCTATTCGCCTCCAGAAGTTGGCCGTAGAGCCACCAGGCTTCGTCACTCCCCACAGGGTAAATCTCCCGAAACTGATCCAGGATCGACAGGGCTTGGGGGATCCTGCCCGCGTCATAGGCTTCCCGAGCCTGGGTTGTATACCTCTCCGGGGACAGGGGCCCGGATGGAGCCTGACTTGCCGCGGACGATCCCGGCCCCTGTTCCGGGGTGGGGACCGGAGCCACAGGGCGGCCCTCCCCTTGAGGACTGTCCCCCATGGGGAGGCTGCCGACGGAAACGGCCGCCTGCCCGGGGCTGGAAGCCGGTTCAGGCAGGCGGGGCCAGCGGGGTTCGGCAATAACCCGTCCCCGGTCGGTGGAGAGGGTAAAATGGGGGGATTCCGGTGTCTCCCCGACGATCACCTGAACATAATCATTCAGAATATAGTCCCGGATAAAATCCTGTTTATAGAATTTTAAGGCATAGGTACCCGCTTCTTCTGTGCGAAAGATAAAACTCTGTCCCTCCGGGTCAAGGCGCCGGGAACCGTAGACGATACCCCGGCGGGCCTCCAGTTCCCCGAGGAACACCCAGCCGGTCCCCCGGAAGGGGATCTCCACGAGTTGTCCCACCGTTACCCTGACTACCCGGGAAAAGGCAAGCTCCCCTTCGGGTTCCCCCGGGAGCTGAAGTACGGACTGGGGGGTCCGTGGGGGAAGATCCGGGATGGGGTTTACCGGAACCGGCGGTTTTTCCCGGTCCGGCTGCGGCGATGTCAGGGCTTCCGCGGGTCTCAAACTACGGGGCGGGTCCGGAGGCGGCTCCGGGACGGGGGCGGGCGCCGTCGCCGCTGCCGGGGGAATCACCGGCGCCGGCGCAAGGGGAGGCGCCGGTTCAACCGCTGGGGCGGGTTCCGGCAGCAGCGTCAGAGGGATAGGATCAGGTAGGGTTTCCCACCTTTCTTCTTCCCGGGGGACGGGATCCGGCCAGTGAACTTCCGCCAGATCCGCCTCCGGTTCCGGCAGATTCCCATATTCCTGCGGTTCTGAAAACTTGGGTCTGACGGGTACGACCTCCGAGGGGATCTCCGCTACCGGGGAAGCCGCCGCTTCGGGGATCGTTTCCCCCTCCGCCGGAGGCGGTACGTCGGGGGTTTCCCCCGGATCGGTAAACGCCCCCGGATCCGGCTTTTCCCGGCTTAGTTCCGGCGGGACCGGCCCTTCCGGAAGGCTCCCACAGGAGGTACAGAAAAGGAACAGGGAAACCAACAACCCCGCCCCAAGGGATTGGACCGTTTTTTTCATGGAAGGCGCTCCAAGAGTTCATCAATCGCCCCTTCTACCCGCCCTTGCCAAACCCGGCGATTCCCCTTGAGGGGATCCGTCCAGAAGGGAAGGGCATCTTCGGAGGTCCACGACTCCCGGGATTCCTGTTCCCACAAGACATCCGGAAGGAAATCCGGTTCATCGGGCATAAAAAGCTCCTCCGGTGGAATGGACAGGGGATCAAACAGGTCGGACAAGGCCATAGGTGGAACCGTCGGCGGGTGGGTACGGCGGTAACTGACTATCCCGAGTACCACGAGAAGGCATAAAATGATACCCAAACCTCCCAGGAAAATCATCACCAGCCTGATATGGCCTTGCAGAATTTTCCCCGCCCTTTGGAGGAGTCCCTCCACCGTCCTTGAAAACGTGGACTTTATTGATAAAAAAACGTCCCCTAAGTCCATAAATTCATTATAACAGTAATTTATTTCTGACACTACCCTCCGCGTTTACCCCATAACTATTAACCGGCATCGGAGGCCATGACCGGATCTCCCCTACCGCTTTTCCTGGTTTAACAAGACCAAGGCGCGGCGAAAGGCGGAATTCGATTTTTTTAATTCCCGGGATCCCCGGGTTATTTTACAGAGGGAAACCCCCAGGTCTTGGGCAATTTTACGCTGGGGGACCTTTTTCCCCAGGGCCTTAACCAGGGCCCAGCGGGCGGCGATGTCCGCGGTTTCCGCCGGGGTCAAAAGACAGCGGAGGAATGCCGCTATCAATTCCGAATCCTCAATTTTAGCGAGGATCCGGACTAATTCGTCTAAATTTTCCGTCACCCGGGGATCATCAATTTTCATATATGCTTTTATACTCCCTTAGAAACCCCGCATAAAAAATCTGGTATGTTATCCGTATGCGGATCCTGAGTTACATGTGGATATCCATTAGGGGGAACAGGCCCTCCGGGGTATCGATGATCCGGTCGGCGCCGCCAGCCTCCAGGGCGGCCCGTTCCCGATACCCCCAGCTTACCCCCAGGGCATGGCAATCCGCGGCATGGGCGGTCTCCATATCAACCTCGGAATCCCCCACAAATATGGTCTCCCGGGGGGTCCGATCCAGTTCCGTAAGGATCTCCCAGGTAGAGGCCGGGTCCGGTTTACGGGGGAACCCCGCCTTTTCCCCCCGGATCAGGTCAAAGGACCCGGAGGGGAACAGGCCGTTTACCACCATGGCCGCCACCGGGTCGGGTTTGTTGGTTAATACCGCGGTTTTTATATTCCGCCGCTTCAACTCCGCCATCACGGCGGGGATCCCCGGGTAGGGCCGGGAATAGACAAGGGGCTTTTCCGCGTAAAACCGGGCGGCATCGGCGGCCAGAACCTGGGCGGTTTTTTCATCCCGGGCAGCGGCGGGCAGGGCAAGAAAGGCCAGCCGCCGGATTCCCCATCCGATCATAGCGGCATATTCCTCCGGCGGTACCGGGGGATACCCCCTGAGATCCAGGGCCCGGTTCATGGCCTGAGCAATATCCCGGAGGGTGTCGATCAGGGTTCCGTCCAAATCAAAGATGAGGCATTTAAATTTCATAATTTTATTATACATACGGAATATATTATAGAAAATGCTTTTTTTTTAAAAAAAACAAATAAAAACCTACAAGAAAACATAATATCGTTCTATACTTAATTTAGGATCAAGTAAAAGCTTGAATATGAGTATTTATCAAATTTTAGGAGATTTTTAATGAAAAGGACAGGTGTTTATTTGGGATTTTTTCTTGTTTTAACAGCTTTTGCAAGCTGCGGCAAAAAAGCTCCGGAGTACGATCTATACATTTTTAACTCAAAGGGGGAGAACGCCCAGCAATTTGAGGCCATGTGCCGGGCTTATGAGGCGGAGGCCGGGGTCAAGGTCAAGAATTTTTCCATTGGTTCGGGACAGGATCATGCGGAACCCCTGAACGCGGAGATGAATTCCCGGAATAAGCCGGTTATTTATTCCATCCAGGGGGTTAAGGAGCTGGTGGAGTGGAATCAGGGCGGTTTTGTCGAAGACCTCAGTACGGTGACGGATCCGGCCTTTGCCGCTTTGGTGGCCGCTATTCCCCCATCGTTACGGCTCACCACCGATGGGAATACCAGTTTTGGTATTCCCTATAATGTGGAGGGTTACGGGTATATTGCCGATGTGAAACTTCTGGGGGATATTTTCGGCCAGGCTAATGTGACAAATCTTACCGCGGATATCAAGGCCGCAAGCTATGACGAATGGGCGGCCCTGATTACGGCTCTGGACAACTGGATCAAAAATCCCGCTCCGGCGCGGCTTACCCTCAACGGCAATACCTATAGCTTTGCCGCTTCCAAAAGCGGCCTGGCGGTAAACCTGACCGGGGTATTTGCGGTGATGGGGGCGGAAAAATGGACCTACGGCGATCATTTTGTCAATGTGGCCCTGAACGCGATCTTCACCTCCCCCAACGACGCCAATAACGCCACCGAAGAGAAACTCCGGGCAGG
>JAIRMO010000203.1 GCA_031258625.1 Spirochaetaceae bacterium
TTTGGAACAGCTTCCTTGGATTTAAGAGAAAAACCGGGGCTTTTGACCGGTTTTTCCAAGAGCCTGTTCCAAAACCGTGCGCGTTAGCGCACAGTAAATTAGTTTTGGAACAGGCTCAATATATAGTATCAGAGGCGCTTTCAAAATGTCAAACCTTTAACGGGTGGGATAGAATTGGAATCGCCTTAGCCGGCAAATTGTGGAGTTTTTTCGGATATCGTTTCGATAAAAACAAAAAAAGGTGGTATATTTCCAGCAGGAGGTATCACGAACAGATGATCCGGGTGGTTGAACATCCTTCCCGGGGCTTACGGGTATTGTACCGGGTCCTGGTGGTGGTGGTATTTTTGTTGATTTTTGTATTGCTTGGGGGGACCCTCTACGCCCTGGTATTCCGGGGTCCCGCCGGGCTTGACCGGGGGGGGGACAACCGGGGAGCCCCCATTCCGGGGGAAGGCGGCGGGGCAGGGGAGTATACCGGCGGGGCCTTCACCGGAATCGGCCGGATCCGGGCCGTTACCGCCGGACCCCGGGCCGCCACGGTGATCCTTTCCGTAACCTTTCCCTACCCCCCCGAGGATCGGGCGTTTTCCGAGGAGCTGGCCGCTAAGATCGGTCAGTTCAGGGGGATTACGGCGGAGTATTTCGCCGCCTTTCCCGTGGAGGAGATCCGGGGGAAGGAGGAGGGGGCGGTAAAGGAGGATCTGCGGCAACGGTACAATGCCATACTCCGCCTGGGAAGCATAACCCGGCTCTATTTTAACGATTATATGATTGTCGAATGAGGCTGCTAACGTTTTTTGCGGCGGGAATTAACAAAACGGGCAAAGTCGCTGATGTTTTTGACCACGATTCGGTCGGGGTATATTTCCAGCCGCCGTTGGACTACAAAATGGTTTAAGATATTCCGGCCCAGGGTGGGGCTTATTCCGGCCCAACGGGCAATATCATCCACCGAAGTCTTGAACACCCGGCGGCCGTCGTCTTTATTGGCGGCGGCCTGGATTTCGGAGAGCATAAGAAACACATCGGCAATTTTTGCCTGATCATCCTCCAGGGTAAGGATCATAAACCGCCGTTTTGAATCGTATATTCGTCTAACAAACAGCTTGAGCAGCTTCAGGGCGATTTGGGGGTTTCCCGACATCAGAACTTCAAAGTTTTTACGGTTAAATTCCAATACCTTGACCACATCCTGGGCAACGGCCGTCGCGGATCGGGGGGAATCTTCAAGGATCGCCATTTCCCCGAACATTTCGGAGGGTTGTAAAACATCCAGGGTTTTTTCGACATCCTCGATGAGTTTTATCAGCTTCACCTGGCCGGATTGGATAAAATAAAAGGTGTTTCCCGGCTCAAACTCGGCAAAAATCACCTCCCCCGGTAAAAAAGTCCGGCTAAAGCGGCTGAACGCCGCCATATCCATGCCCATATCCATATTACACATCCAAAACCTTAGACGCCTGCGGCTGGGCGTCGTCCGTTGTTTTCCCGGATAGGGAACGGGCTTTTTTTAAAAAAATCTCCGCCTGATCTTTTTTGCCGATTTTTTCATAGGACTGGCCCATAAACGAGAGGACCTCCGCCAGATTGGGGTGTTTGGGATATTTGGTAATCATCATGGTATAATACTGTATGCAATCTTTGTATTTGGCAAGTAAGTAGAGGCAGCGGCCCAATTCATAACTGCTCTTGAAGGTGTAGTCAGGATCCGTATCCGCTTGTATGATTCTACTGAAACCCATATAGGCTTGTTGGTACTTTCCCTGGAGAACATACTTCATGGCCTCGTTATAGGTATCGGCGGCGGTTTTTTCGGGCGCCGGAGCCGGAGTTGGCCCGGCGAGATCGAGGGCCGGTTCCGGGGCGTCCTGGGCGGGAGGATTCTGAGGATTGTCCGCCTTCCCGTTAGGGGTAATACCGGTCCGCGCTTCGGCAAGCTGTAATTTTTTTTTCGCCTGGTCCGCGTTTTTCCCCGAAGGATAATAGGTAAGATACCGGTTAAACACGTATTTTGCCTGGGAATATTTTTTGTTTGCAAGAAAATATTCCCCCACGTTAAAAAGACCTAATTCAGGGTCCTGCGGCTCCTGTTTCTCCATCAGGCTGGAAACCTGATGGTGGATCCGCCGCAACTGGTTGGAAAATGTCTTGAGCATCTGCATGACGATGCGGGTATTTGACATGGCCAGGGATTCAAATTCGGGGACGGTAAAGGCCATCACCGTGGTATCCTGTAGGGCGATGGCGTTTTCTTCCCGGGGATATCGGCCCAAGGTCGATTTTACCCCAAAAAATTCCCCGGGTTGTACAAAATCATGGTCATCTTGACCGGTTTCAATATCCTGATATACCAGATTTACCTGTCCGGTCTGTAAAATAAAAATCTTATCCGCCGCGTCGCCCTGAAAATAGATAACCGAACCGGCTCTGAACTGTAATGTTTTCGGCATATCTTCCTTCCCGCCTATGCCTCAGGCTCAAAGGGTAAAAAATCAAGAATTTTCTTAAAGCCTATCTTTTTTCGGACTTCACGGTAAAGTCCCCCGGGATTGCCGATGACAAACATGGGCCGGTCTGCCACGGTAATCCGGGAATATCCCTTTGGTAATTTCCCCCCAAATAAATCGATAAACCGCAGTTCCCCGTAGAGGGGCTTACCTGCCAGGGTAAGGAGTTCTATATCTTCCATAGACGCGGAGATCAAATTCTCGTAAGGGTCATCGGTACGGCCCTTTAAAACCAGAATATCCGCCGTCTTCCCCTCCTCCAGGGCGCCGATCTGATCCTGCATCCAAAAGGCTTTTGCGGCGTTGACGGTAACCATCTCGAAGATCTTTTGGGCGGGCAGATCCTCGCCGTACAAGCGGCGGTACAGATCCCGGTCGTAGTGGAGTTCTTCAAGAAAATTATAGGATCCGGTGGCGGCGGAATCCGTACCGATGGTTACATTTACCCCGGCGTTCAGTAATTTTTTAATTTTACAGGTAACATTAAACATAAACATATTTGAGGCGGCGCACCAGGAAACGCTGGCCCCGGCCTTGGCCACCTTGCGGATATCCTCGTCGCTGAACCCAATGCCGTGGACCAAAAGACAATGGTTATCCAAAACCCCCAGGCGTTCCAGGGTTTTTACCCCGTCCATGGATTCCCCGTCGAATCCCTCCGCCAGGTGGGTAATAAAGGACCAGCCGTTTTTGACCGCCCGCCGGTGTTCCACTTCCACCCCGTCTCCCCATTTAAGGTCATAGGAGGAAACTTCATGGGCCAGGCCGTAATTAAGAATAGCCCGGATCGGCAGCTTGGGTAAAATAGTTTTATTCATGGCCTGGGGGAAATGGTCATTAACCGTAGCCACCCCGGAAAACAGGTTTTTGTAGGCGCTCAGGGCATAAAGTTCTTCCCGGGATAAACGGGAACGTTCGATAAAAACCTCGGATGCTTTAAGGTCATTGTCCCAGGGAAGCCAGGTTAAATAAAACGTTCCCGGTTTGGGGCCGACCCGGGGCAGATAATTCCCCTGGAGGTGATCGTGGGTATTGATAAGGGCGGGATAGACAAAGGACCTCCCTTCCAGATCCGCGGCCCTGGTTGTATCCGGATGAAAGATCCGTTCCCCGGAAACGCCCAGAACGCCGGTTTTGGGGACCCTGCCTGATGTTACGATTACACCATTTTTTAGAGAATACTCAAACATCCGGAGGCCGTCCTTGCTATATGAGGCGGTTTCAAGTTGCCAAATTTTGAAACAACCACCTGAATTGAGAGAAAAAGCGGGTCCCCGGTTGTTTTTTCAAAGCCGGGTTCAAAACCACCTCATTATATTTTATTACCGAGAGCCGGAACAGTCAACGACACCGCTTTAACCTTATTATATTTTCGGTATATTTTCCTGTTTTTTGAACTATTTTCGGTAAAATTTACTGTAATCTTAAAAAGATTCCCCAAAAACCCCTTACGTTCGTAAAATATCCGGGAATAAACCGCCGGTACTATGATTAAACCGGCGCCGTATGATAGGTTATTCATAAGAAACCTATGATCGACCTGCATACCCATTCAAACGCCTCCGACGGGAGTTTAAGCCCCGCCGCCTTGATCGATTTGGCGGCGGATCAGGGGCTTTCCGCCATTGCCTTAACGGATCATGATACCATAGACGGCATTGAGGCCGCGCGGCAAGAAGCCCTGGGCCGGGGGATCCGGTTTATTCCGGGGGTAGAGCTGGAGATTGCCCGGCCCCGGAAAATTGTCCAGGGGGAATTTCACCTCCTGGGGCTGGGTATAAACCGTCCCGGCGGGGCTTTTCTGGAGGCGATGGCGGAATTAGCCCGGCTGCGGGAAGAGCGGAATCTGAAAATCCTGGGCTGTATGCGGGATCAGGGCATTCCGGTAACCCTGGAGGAGGTAGCGGCCCTATCCGGGGGCGGTTCCATCGGAAGGCCCCATTTCGCTTCCCTTCTGGTGAAACGGGGGATTGTGAGAACCCGGGAACAGGCCTTTTCCCGATTTTTGGCCCAGGGGAAGCCCTTTTATGTACCCAAAGGCGCCCTGGAATTCCACTGCGCCCTGAAGATCATCAAAGAATCCGGGGGGATCGCCGTCTTGGCCCATCCCATGTCCCTCTACGTTTCCTGGGGCAACCTTCCCGCTTTGATAGGGGAACTTAAAGAGCAGGGGCTCGACGGAATTGAAGCCTGGCATCCCACCGCAAAATTCCGGGCCTGTAAGCGGCTGGAGGTTTTAGGCTTGTCCCTGGGCCTCTATATCACCGCGGGAAGTGATTTTCACGGGGAAACCCGGCCCGACCGGAAACTGGGGATTACCTCGGGGGGACGCAGGATAGAGGCCTCCCTCTTGGAAGGGATTCCCCCCTTGGCCTATTCCTCCGGGGATAGGATATCATAGGGATCCTCCCCCTGGATGCGGTGCTGGATCGCCTCCAGTACATGAACGGTTTCTATGGAGTCCTTGCCTTCCAGGTCCGCGATGGTCCGGGCGATCCGCAAAATCCCGTGGTAGGCCCGGCCGGAAAACCCGAATTTTTCCGCCCCCGCCGTAAGGGTCTTTTCCGCGGTTTCGCTGGGCAGGCAAAAACGATCCATAAAGGCCGGCGGCATCCGGGCGTTGCGGCGGACCGGGGAGCCCTTAAACCGTTCCCCCTGGATTTCCACCGCCCTTTGGACCCGGCGGGCAATTTCGGCGCTGGTTTCTTCGCCGCCCTGCCCCATATTCTGCAGCTCCGGGGAGCCGACCGCTACCCGCAGTTCCACCCGGTCCAAGAGGGCGCCGCCGAATTTGCGCCAATACCGGTGGATCGCTTCGGTGGAACAGAAACAGTCCCGGCCGGAACGCATCCCCAGCCTGCCGCAGGGACAGGGGTTGGCCGCCAAAATCAGTTGAAATTCCGCGGGCAGCCGGACCTGTCCTTCGGCCCGGGCAATGGTTATGACCCGGTCTTCCAGGGGCTCCCGCAGGGCCTGAAGTACATTGGACCGAAATTCCGGCGCCTCATCCAGAAAAAGCACCCCAAAGTGGGCCAGGCTTATCTCCCCGGGCCGGATGGTTCTTCCGCCCCCCAGGATGCCTTCGGCGCTGGCGGAATGGTGGGGGGAACGGAAGGGGGGATGGGTGATAAGACAGGGTTCTCCCCGGGGATAGGGATCTTCGCCGCCGCCGGCCCCCCCGGTATTTTCCGGGGCCTCAGGTTTTATCTGCCCCGCCAGGCTGTGGAGCCGGGTAACCTCCACCGCCTCTTCCGGGGTGAGGGGGGGCATGATCGAAGGCAGCCGCCGGGCGAGCATGGTTTTCCCCGCCCCGGGGGGGCCGAAGACCAGGAGGTTATGCCCCCCGGCGGCGGCGATTTCCAGGGCCCGTTTGTACCGGCCCTGACCCCTGACCTCGGCAAAGTCCCCCCAGGCCGGGGGCCGGGAACGGTTTCCGGGGGCGGAAAGGACCGGCTCCGGGGGCAGGGCGCCGGTTTCGGCCCGGACCATCAGGGCCTGGACCGCTTCGGTCAGGGTGGCCGCCGCGGCAAACCGGCCCGAGGCCAGGATAGCCGCTTCCTCGGCGTTCCCCGCGGGCACGATAAATTCCCGGAGCCCGGCCCGGAGCCCCGCGTCGGTGGCGGCCAGCACCCCCCGGACGGGCCGGATCCGGCCGGAAAGCTCCAGTTCCCCCAGGGCCATCAGGTTCTCCGGGACGGGGATAAACCCCGAGGCGGCCATTACCGAAAGGGCAATGGAAAGATCCAGGGACGCCCCGTCTTTCCGTACCCCCGCGGGGGCAAGGTTGATCAGGATCCGGTCCTGGGGGAAGGGAAAGGCCGAATTACGGAAGGCCGCCCGTACCCGTTCCCGGGCCTCACGAACCGCCCCCTCCGCGAGACCGGTGATATCGATCCCCGGTATCCCCCGGCGGATATCCACCTCTACCCGGATGATGATCCCGTCGGCGCCGTAGGGCGCATAGGCCATTACATACATCTATAATATAAACCCCGTATATAATAGGCGTTGTCCTGGGCTGTGCTTTAATAAAAATAAAAAAAAATAAAAAATACGGAGATCCGGCGGATATCCCGGCCGGCTTCGGAAGTGAAGGTCAGACCCGATGGTTCAAGGGGGATATTAAACCGGACCCTCGAACAGACTCGCTTTATGGGGAAAAGATGTTTTCCAGCATTACCTTTCCCGGGAGGCGGTATATGCCGAAATCCGAATCCAGGCTGATGATCGAGCGGATACCCTTTTTTTCCGCGGCCACCATCAAGGTTGCGTCCGCAAAATCCATGGGAACATTTTGGTATTTTTTCGTCCAGCCGATGATCCGGGGAATATCTTCCTGACGGATCTCCTCCAAAAGGATCCCCCGGCAGAGGACCCATTCAAAAAAATCGATCTGCGCCCGGATATTAAAATTGAGCATATAAGAAACTTCCGTAAGCACCGCGGTGGTAGTTACAAACCGGAAGTTCTTTCCCTTTAAAAAGGATTTGATCCGGTTGTGGTAATTATCATCCCGATCAAACAGGGCGATTAAGGGCCCGGCGTCAACGAGAATGGTATTTAGCACCGATCTTTTCCCGGATCCGGTTTTTGTAGGTAACGGAAAGATCCCCTTCGCCGCTGCCGTATTTACCAAAATAGGACAGGCCCAGTTCATAGGAGCTTTTTTCTGTTTCCTCCTGGGCAAAATACTGGGCCAGGGCTTCTTGTACCATGGCCGACTTGGTCATGTGTTTTGCCCGTGAAGCCGCGTCAAGATGCTCTTCTAATTCATAGGACAGTCGCGCTGTAGTCATAGGTTTTCTCCTCTGCCAATACAAAGTGTAATACAAGAAAGAATTATGGTCAAGTAGAATTTTCCTAAACCGGTAATTTTTGAGGCGCTACTCCCAAGGCGCGGGCGGCTTTTTCCCCGGCGGTGGTACCGGCGATGATCGCCGCCGGCGCTCCGGTAATATGGGCGGCGAGGTTTTTCGCGGCCCCGGCGATATCCTCCGCGGTCAGGGCAATAAGGCGGCGGAGGTTCCGTTCCCGGTGAAAATCCTCCACTCCGGAGAGGAAACGGAAAAAGTCGATAAATCCCTTTTCCGCGCCGGTCCGGGGCCGGGTTTCTTTGGAATAGGTTCCGATGATGGTCCGTACCAGGGATTCTTCGTCCACCGGTTGGGCTGCGGCTTTCCCCAGGATTGGGCCGATAACTTCCAGAGACCGCCGGGGATTGGGATCCCGGTAGGTAGAAAAGGAAAAGACCCTTTCCTGGTTATTCGGGTGGGCGGATGCGTCATAAGCCCCCCCCCGCATCCGAATATCCTCAAAGAGGGGGCCCGTGGAAAGCCAATGGGAAAGGGCCCTCTCCGCCGCCGCCGCCGGGGACAAGAAGGAGGCGGCGGGCAGGGCCAAAGAGGCAAAACCGACCTGAAGGGAAGGGGAAACAAACACTTCCGCCGCCGCCTCAGGGGGATTTTTTCCGCGGATCAGGGCAAAAAAGGGCTCGGCATCCCCGGCGGCGGGGTTCCGGGGCCGGGGGGGGCCGAAGGAACAAAGCCGCTCCGCCGCCCCCCGGAGGGCTTCGGGGAGGAATTCCCCGGAACCGCTGAGGTTCAACAGGAGCCCCCCCGCAACGATCCGGTCCCGGAGGGAGATCAGGGTACGGCTGATCTCCGCGGTATCCAGTTCCGCCAGGGTATGGATAAATGCAAGTTGATCCAGGCCGTCCCAGAGCTCGGTTATGGCGGTGGAACGGGAAAAATACCGGCCTGATCGGCAGGAAACATACCCATGCCCCCCCGGGGCCAGGCTTGCGTCCATATCGTTTTTTGTTTCCAAAACCAGATCCCGGATCCGGCGGAGGTCGGAAAAGTCCGCCTCCCGGATAAGCTCCAGGGTCAGATCCAGGGCGGGAAAAAACTTCCCCTCCAGGGCTTTGAGGCGATAGACCAGCCAGTCCCGGCCGGAGAGGTCCAGAATCCCCGAGGGAGCGGCCAGGGACCGGGCGCCGGTGAGGGAGGAACCGGTATGGAGCAGGGGATGTAAGCCCCCGGCGGTACGGGCGAGGAGGCTCGATACCTCCCCATAGTCCCGGCCGGGAAGGCCCACGGAAATCACGGCATCGGAAAAAAAGGGCAGCCAGGGGTAATCCGCCGGGGTAAGTACGTCCAGGGGAAAAGCCAGGTCCCCGTAGAGGATGCCGTTGGTAAAAACCCCGTGGGTAAGGGCCGGTATCCCCCGGGCGTCCCGGAGTTCCCGGGGAACGGTTTCAACCTCCCCGGAAAGGTCCCGCCGGGAAAGGTGGGGGATCCGGGCCAGGGCTTCTTTCGTTTCCCCCTGGGACTGGAGCCTTTCAAGTTCCGCGTTTTTTTCCTTTATGGCCCGGCGCTCCTCCCCGGAAAGGGCCCCCTCTTTTTGGGCCAGGGCCCCGGTTAAGGCGGCTTCCTTTTTTTCCAGGTAACCCGGTTCAGGTTCCACCAGAACCAGGGCCCGGTGGGGGTTATCCAGGAGGTATTTTTGGATAAGGGCTTCAAAAAAACCTTCCTCCCCGGCGATCCGTTCTTTGAGGGCGGTAAAATAGGGGACAAAGAGGAGCCTTTCCCAGGGTTTTTTCCCGTGGAGCCAGCCCCGGAAGGAGCGCTGGAGCCATACCAGAGAGAAGGGCCCCCCGGCACGGCGGATCTCCCGGTTGGAGAATTCCAGGGAGAGGAGGGCCGCCTCAATTTCTTCCCGGGGAATACCTTCCCGGGCCAGGCGGCGCAGTTCCCCCAGGATCAGGGCCTCCACCGCGGTTCCCCCCTCCCGGCCGCCCAATTCTTCCCGGCCCTTTACCCCCCGGAGCCCTACCACAAAGAGGGTTTCCCGGATTTCATTTATCAGGCCCGTGACCGGGCTGAGATCCTCCCCCAGGCCGGATTCGATGAGGGCCCGGGTCAGGGGGGAACCGTCGTGGCCCAGGAGGATCTCCGTAAGTACCGACAGGGTCATGGATTCGGCGGGATCCGCGGCATCGCCGCAGCGCCAGGAGAGGAAGGCCGTGGTTTTTTGCTCCCCCCCGGCGGGGCAGGGGACCCGGATGGTCCGGGGCTTATCCCAGGGGGCCGCCCGGGGCACCGGGGGGGCGGCCTTTCCCGGGGGGAGCCGGGAGAGGAACCGTTCATCCAAAAAGGCGAGCTGTTTTTCCGTGGGGATGTTACCCGCCAGGAAGATCCGGCAGTTCGCCGGGGAGTACCGGGTCCGGTGGAATTCCTTTAAACCCTCCCAGGTCAGGCGGGGGATCGATTCCGGGTCTCCCCCGTATTCCAGGGCATAGGGGGTGTCGGGGAGTACCCCCTTGACGGACCAGAGTTCGGCGTAGGCGTCCAGGGAGGAATAGGCCCCCTTCATCTCATTGTACACCACCCCGGTGATCTGTAAACCTTCTGACCGGGACGATGGTCCCCCCGGCGCAAACGACAGCCGGTGCCCCTCCTGCATAAAAGTCCATTCCGAAAGGAGGGGCCGGAACACCGCGTCCCCGTAGACGGCCATAAGGTTAAAGTAGTCGTGCCCGTTGACGGAACTGGCGGGGTACAGGGTTTTATCGGGAAAGGTCCAGGCGTTAAGGTAGGTCTGGAGGCTGCCCTGGGCCAGTACCAGGAAGGTGTCCTTTACGGGGTAGTTTTCCGATCCGCAAAGAACCGAATGTTCCAGGATATGGGCCGCCCCGGTGGAATCCTCCGGGGTGGTGGCAAAACCAAAGGCAAAGAGGTTTTCCGGATCTTCGTTTAAGACATGGAACACCTCGGCCCCGCTTTTCCGGTGCCGGGCCCAGATACCGGCTGCCGCCAGTTCCGGAAGATCAACCAATTCCACAATTTCAAAACCGCTGTCCGTAAGCTGCCCTGCCCGCAACGTTGTACTCATACCACATCCTCATCATCAAGAAGTATAATCCGGCCCTCCTCCCGGTTCAGCCTGAACCAGTCGAGGAAATCCCGGGCCGCCGCGTCCGCCTCCGCCCGGGGAACCGGACCGGTAAGTTCCGATTCTTCCCGGATCATCTCCCGGCGGTTGGCGGAGAGGTTGGCGTATATTTTTTCGACAAACTCCCCGGAACGGCCCTTGAGGAGGAGGACGATATCCCGGTTGGACATGGACCGGAGTTTTTCCTGAAGGGGCCGGTTGTCGGCGCGGATCACGTCCTCCAGGGTGTAGAGCCGTTCTTTTATATTCCGGCCCAAGCCGGGATCTTTGTCCTCCAATTCCTGCAAAATCCGGTCCCCAAAGGAGAGGTCCGAGGATTTGAGGATCGCCGTCAGGGCCCCCATGCCGTCTACCCTCAAGATTTCCTCCCCGCCGCCGCCTATGGTCCGGACTTTTTCCCGGAGGGCCGCCGCCACCCGTTCCAGGACCTCCGGGGAGGTCCTGTCCAGATGGGCGATCCGGCGGAGGATCTCAGGTTTCCGGTCCCCGGGAATATAGCTCAACATGGCGGCGCTTAATTTGGGGGATACCCGGGAGAGGACCACGGCGGAAACCGCGGGGGATTCTTTCCATAAAAGCAGGGCGAGCTGTTCCCCGGAAAAATCCTCCAAAAAGCCGAAGGGGTTTTCTTTGCTTTCCGGGACCGCCCGGGAGAGGTAGGTTTCGCCCCGGCCGGGGCCAAAGGCGGCGTATAAAAGCCGGCGGGCGGTTTCCACCCCCCCGGAGACTCCCCCGGAAAAACGGTACGGCGAATCCATGATGGAACGGAATTCCCCCAGAACAGACTCCGCCTCCCCGGCACTGATCCCCCGGATAGAGGCAATTTCTTTGGAAATAAGCTCCACCTGGTCCGTTTCCAGCCTGGAGAGGATCCCCGCCGCCTCGTCCCCGCCGATAAGGATGAGGAATTTAGCCACCCGGCGGTATTTAGACTCCCCTTCCTGGGGCGGGGGAGGGGGTTTGTGGGGGCCGCCGGGAGTTCCGGTTTTGAGGAGTCCCTCCTGGGGAACCGCGCCGACAACGGTTTTGGACAAATCCGGCTCCACCGGATCCTTTTTTTGCAGCGTATGTTGATATGCCGAAACGCCCCGGAGATCGGCCTGCCCCGGGATCTTATTCCTGTCTTTCAGCTTGCGTATCCTCCCCTTTTATCTTACGATATTTTAACCGGGGGAGGAAAGCCCCCACGCCAGGGCATCGGCGTTTACGTTGAAATTGCCGGAAAACAACCGGAATTGGAGGGATTGTTACCGCCTCAAAGAAGACCGCTTTCGCGGTCAATTAAATGAGAAGAAGTCGAAAAAGCAATCAGAAAGTGGGAATGGAGCGAAACCAGAGTCATTGCGGAGGCCGAGGTGCGCTGTATGTAGTGTAGTAAAGCCACAAAACAGAGTTTTCCGACAGCCCCGTTATGCGAAGTCCATTTTGTCTTTATTTTGATGTGTTTTCATAATTTATTGCAATAGATAATTTAATTCAATTTCTGGGAATATTGTATGTATTTTATTTATAATAGTTAACGTAGGATTAGACTTTTTCTCCAGTCTTTGATAACTGTAAATATTTTTCATTCCAAGCATTTCTGCAACTTGTTTTTGTGTCATATTGGAATTAAGCCTATAATTTTTTAATAATACCGCCAATGCAATTTCCGGTTCAACCTGAATTTTTATTATGTTTTTTTCAACATCCAACGAGTTATCAGGTAATGGAAATATAATTTTTGAATCAGAGGGCTCTTCAAGAAATAAATTCAATGCTTCTTCACAGTTTTTATATAGTTCCTCTTG
>JAIRMO010000217.1 GCA_031258625.1 Spirochaetaceae bacterium
TCTGATGAGGAATACGAATCAATACCTTTGACACACCTTGCTCCATTTGGATCTTGGAATTACGTTTTGAATCATTCATAATTTTCGTAAGTTATTATTTTACAGTTCCTTAGGGAGTACAGGAACCCCCTCTGGGGGCGGGGTTTGCATAAATATACGCAAAGGGTCTGACCCTTTGCGTATATTTATGCAAGAAGTGGGGTCAGACCCCAAAGCCCCTGATTGGGGGGTAGTGGAAGCCCGCAGGGCTGGAACGGAGGGGGGGCAGAAAATAACGGCAGCCGTATACCGGGGAGGCTTGGAAACAGCCCCCCCCCTTCTTTTTTCTCCGTGTGTATCCTGCTTTTCCCCTAGAACCAGTTCCGGGCCTGTTCAGCGCCAATGGAGGTGAGGGGGCCGTGTCCGGGGTAGACGGTAATGGCCTCGTCCAGGGCCAAAAGCCGGTCCAGGCTTTTTTGGAGGGCCGGCCAATCCCCGCCGGGAAGGTCTGTGCGGCCGATCCCCGCTTTAAACAGGGTATCCCCGCTCAAGAGGATTTTCTCCCGCTCCAGGAGAAACCCCGCGGAGCCGGGGCTATGGCCGGGCAGATGGAGCACTTTGAAGGGGCCGATGGTATCCCCCTCGGAGAGAAGCCTCGTGGGGGAAGGCTGTTCCTGCCACAGTTCATCCACATAACCGGCGTCCCCCACGGCAACGGTAAAACTCTCCCGGTGGAAACCGTAGGCCCCGGGGCCAAGGTAGTTTCCGTCATCCCGGTGAATCGCTATGTCCAGGGGACCCCTTCCTTCAAAGGCTTTAACCAAAGCCGGCAGCGCGGCGATATGGTCAAAATGGCCGTGGGTTAGTATAATATACCGGGGCCAAAGGTTGAGCCGCCGGAGCCGGGCAATAATGGCCGGGGCGTCCGCTCCGGGATCAAAAACAATGCCTTCCCGGGGGGAGTTTTCCCCAAGACCAGGTTCATCCGAAAGGGACGCCGGGAGGATCCAGCAATTGGTCGCTATGGCCCCCACTACAACATGATTAATCATGGAGGAATTATACCCTGCGGATATATCATTTACTAGTAATTATCGCGATGATCTCTTTCTGGTACGGCATCATTCCGGCGGCGGGGGCTTTTCTCAACCGCCGTTCCTGGCGGAATTTCCGGCAGCGTTTTAATGAACTCAGATTGAAGCCTTTTTTGGATTATTCCGCGTACCAAACCACCACAGAAGCGGGGGGCCTTTTCCGGTTTATCGGGGGCTTTGAATCCACCGATGGGCATACCCTGTGGATTCGGAGTACCAAACTCACCGTTCCCGTGGCCATTATGGGGGCCCAAACCTACCTTTTGCCCATGCCCAAGGGCGAAATTGTACCGGATGTCCTGTACCCCGACGAGGAAGCGCCGGAGCGGATCCGCTGGGACCGGGTTTCCACCCTTACCGAGGGGGCCCGGGTTTTTGTGGGGGGGCTGCTTAAACCCCTGGATAACCGGATGACCTTTGTTTCCACCAAAGAAAATCCCCTGTTGGTGATATTTTACGACGGACCGGACCGTTCCCTGACCAATGGGGTCATCCGGGCGGGGCAATATAAAAACCAATATTGGAACCGGCTTACCCCTTACGGGCTTATATTAGGGGCCTTTTCCCTGATCATCATGGCCTTTTCTTTCCTTTCAAGGCCCGCTTTCCGCTTAACCGCGATTAGCGCCCTTATCGCCCTGTTTATCCCCCTGTACCCGCTTTTGCCGCCGGGGATGATCTTCACCTTCTTGTACCGAAGGCTTGGGCGGCAGGCCGGGATCTGCCGTTTCTGCCGGGAACTGATTCGGCTCCCCCTCTTTTATTTTTCCCCGGAACGCGAAACTCCGGCCCGGCGGGGCAGGGGGGATCCTCCGCCGACAGGCGGCAATAAGCCCTCATCCCAAACGATCCGACTCCCGAATGGTGAGCCCTATGGATGTGTGTCCCGCGGCTCTTTGCCCGCCGCTAACGGGGCTATTCCCCTGATCATTCCCGGGGAGCGGCCCCGTAAGGGGGGGGATTGGTACGTATTCGGCTCCCTGGGGGAGGATCCGGAGGAACTTCCCCGGGAGCCCCAGGATCTTTTCGCCCCCTGGGGGGCAATTCCCGGAAAGCCTGAAATCCTGGCCCGGGAATATAACGTCAAGGCCCGTTTACTGGAAATAGCCTCCTGGCTTATGCTTTTTGCCGGATTAGCGGTCAATGTCTTCTTTATCGGTATGGTACTCTTCTTTTTGCGGTAATACGGCGGGATCTTCCTCATCGTATAGCTCCGGTTCGTCTGTTTCGGCGGATTCTTCCTTTCGGCCCCGCGCGTAGTTGACCGACAGGGTTCTGCCCCGGAAGGAAATGCCGTTCAGGGCCTCGATGATTTTATCCGCCGAGCTGATACGGACCTGTATAAAGGAATAGTTGTCCAATATACGGATAGCCCCGACATCATCCCGGGATATCGCGGTTTTGGCGTTGATGAGCCCCAGGAGTTCCCTGGGGAAAACCTTACGGTTTCGGCCTATGTTGATAAACAGCCGGATCGAATCTTCGTCCGCCAGGGGGTAATGGGTCATCTCCCTCCGGCTTTCTCCCGGGACGCCGCTTTTTCCGGATTTACCGGGGCGCCGCCGGGGATGCCGCCCCTCAAATAACATCAGGAGATAGGCGCTCAGGTAAGAACGCTTGAACCAAGAAACCTCCCGCCGGATTATGGAACGGTAGGCATTTAAAAGCTCCGGGTCCGCTTCGGTATGAATTTTTTCAAGAAATTCAGCCAAATGTTTTTTTATTTCTACATCATCAATTTGAGAAGCCATTCAATCTTCCTACTCCGGGAAATATCCCGTTTTTAATCAACAACCTCGCCCTTCAGGACGAGGACCTCACCCTGAAGGGCGAGGTATATTGTTTTGGTAAGGTATTTGTCTTAGGGCACATACCCTTTATAACGCCCTAAAGCTCCCCCGCCGCAAGGCGGGTTCCTGGGCATATACCCTTCGCATACAATCACGGCGGTTTCAACCTGTCAGCTTTTGATCTGAAACAGCCCCAATTACCTTGCCATATTTTTTTTCTTTACTCAATACCGGCTTTACCCGCGGCGGGTTTTACCCCGGGCAGATGCAGGCTGTACCGGTATACATAGGGTTTAAAGGCTTCCCGCAGTAATACCCGGGAAAATCCTTCGGAATTGCCGGGAAGATCCACTAATACGGCGGATATTGACTGGGGATCGATCATCGCCACCAGGTGGGAAAGCAGGGCCTCCCCCAGGCCCAGCCCGCGATACTCGGGGTCTACCTCCAGGGCGGCGATGTAGAGGGACGAGCCCTTACGGATCGAAGAAATATAGGCGGCAAAATCACCGGGGCCGGTTTCGGCTACCAGGGACAAGGCCCCCGGAAACAGCCATGAAACGGTACCTTCCTCAAAAAAAGAGTTCAGCGTATCGATTAATCCGGTTTTTTTCGCATACTCCTGGTAATCCTCCAGGCAGCGGTGGTGCAGTTTCTCCGCGGAGGCAATATCTCCCGGTCCGGGGCCGCGGAACCGGAAATCCTCCAGGACCAGATCCTCGGTCTCCTCCGGCTCCACGCCGATACGCTCCAGGCCCCACTCTTCCCGGAAAGCATTATACCATTTAAGGATGGTTTTTCTCATTTCCCGTTCTTTAAAGGTAAACCACAACCGTTCCGATTCAGGGTGGGCGCCGAGGACGTTTTTGAATGCCCGGAACACCCCTTTCCCCCGGTTTAAGGCGCCGGTTAACTCCTCCCGAATAACGGGATTTTTGAAACTCGCGGCAAAACGTTCCATTAAACGGTACCCATCGGAGGAATCCCAGATGGGAAGGGAAATAAACCGGTTTTCCCGCTCCATGTCGCTCCCGTCTATCTCTTCCCGATTGACGATGACTCCTTCCTGGGTATCCACGAGAAATTCTTGATTTTGATCCTCCATGGAAAATAAAATATCATCCATAAGGGCTTTACTCAGTTCAAATTGCATACTTTAATTGTGAAACAGCCAGGGAATATCGTCAAGAAGATGGGAAAAATTCCGGGTTTCAAAATGGTCTAAGTATAGATGCTTTGCCAATTAAAGCGGCGGATTTTGCCACGGAATCCGGGCGCGTCCGGCGGTTTGGGGTCAGACCCTCCCCATCCCTGGGGGTCAGACCCTCCTCGTCCCCCGGGGTCAGACCCTCCCCGTCCCTGGGGGTCAGACCCTCCCCATCCCCGAGGGGTCAGACCCTTCCCGTCCCCCGGGGGTCAGACCCTCCCCGTCCTCCTGGGGTCAGACCCTCCCCTGGACACCGGTCATTGAGCGCTTACAGCCCGCTAACCCGGGAACTTGAGCTGCTCCCGGAGCAGGGCGTTAAAGGTTTCCCAGCTTACCGAAGGGGAACGGCCCCGCTTGGTATGGTTTGTGATGCCGATATAGGCCATGCCGGCGGCAGCGGCCCCGGCGCCGTCGGTGTCGTCCCGGTCGCCTGCCACCAGGATACAATCCGGGGGAAGGCCCAGGTCCCGGGCAATAGACAAAAAGGGCCGGGCCGCGGGTTTTTGGGCGCCGAAGTCCTCCGGGCCGTAGAGCCTGGCCCCAAGGGCCGGCCCCAGGCCGAGGGAGGACAAGCGTTCCGCGGTCCGGGGGTAATCCGAATAAACCGCAAAGGGGAAGCCCCCTGCGGTAAGCCATTCAAAGAGTTCCGCGGTCCCCGGACGGGGGCGGTAATGTTTTTTCAGGATTCCGCACATCAGGGGGATATAGCGGTCAAAATACCAGCTCCGCAGCCTTTCCGCGGATCTTCCGGTGGCGTGGGACATCCGGGAAAAGAATTCCCCATAATAGGCCCCGGCGGAATCGTAATCGGCCCCGGCAAGCCCCTTCCGGATCCTGCGTTCAGCCAGCATGAGGAACCCTTCCCCAGGCCGGGCCAAAACAAGCCGCCGGGCGAAACCCCGGGGGTCATAGAGGGTCCCGTCAAGATCAAAGATCAGGGCGCGAATCTCCCCCAGCCGGCTGACGGGGAAGTTGAGAAACGGGTCCACGGCGGCCTTATGACCGGGGTTTAGTGGGAAACGGCCTCGTCTTGTACCAATTCCCTGAACATCGCATGGCGCTTTTCATCCTCCATCAGAAGGTTTACCTTAAACTGGCCGTCCCGGTACCCCTTGTTTATACAAATGGCCTTGAATTTTTCAAAGGATTCCTTGACCAACAGGGCGGTTTCCGGTTCCTTCAAACGGTTGGATGAACGCTTGGATTCATACTCAATATTATATTTTTTCAGGTATTCATCCAGAACCCGGGTGAAATTTTCAGCCTTTTCCGGGGTTATATCGGTGTTGACAAATTCATAATAGAACCGGTAGGCCGCCTTAGAGGCATCCGCAAAGCCGATAAAAAAGGCAACCCGGTTGCCGGTTTCTTTTTCCGCCGCATGGACCGCCTCGACAAACTGCCGTTCGTGGAGTTTTTCACCGGTAATATTTACCGTACCGTTCACCTTTTGGATCAGCTTGAGGGTGGGGAATTGGTTGATAAACCCGGTAATTTCTACCAGGTCGTTCATGTTATAACGGTACAGGCCCGCGGAGGTGGTTACCACCATGTTGTAACGCTCGCCTTTTTTAACCTCGTCCATCTGATATATCCGGGGGTTTTCGCTTTCCAGTTCCGACTCATGGATAAATTCAAAAAATATTTTATGGCCAAAAATAATCGTATCCGGGGAATTGCTTTTAAGGACGATCCCGGACCGGCATTCGGTGGCGACATAACCCATTTCATGGAAAACACAGGTATCCGGAAAGGAATCCTTGATTTTTTCAAAGAAAATTCTGGTATTGCCGCAAAACCAGACGTTTACCACCTGCATGTGGGGCCAATAATGTTTGGGCAGGACCGTTCCGTATTGGGCCTTTAAATCCCGCAGCTCCGCGGCCCGTTTGGGATTGGGCTTTAACCGGGCCTCCAGGACAGCGCGGATCTCGTCGGGGATAACTAACCGGCGGCTCAGGGTCCCCTTTTCGATATCCTCCACATATTCATCGTAAAATTCGTTGGCGTTATTCTGCATTTCTATCAGGGTACTGGGATTGGCGGTGATGATCAGGGTGATATCCTGCTCAATTCCCATCCGCATAATGGCGTAATAACGGGCTTTGTAATCGGGGATATGGAAAATATCCGCCGGGGCGGGGTGGAGGACCGTCATAAATCCCGGAATGTCCCGCTGGGAAATCCCCGAGATGGAACCGTAGACCGTACCGTCCGGGGCGGCCCCGTCAACGGCCTTGCCCACAATGGAAAGGGTTTTACCGTAAAAAGCTTTGGGCTTATTCATAATAAGGGCATAAAACCAGAGCTGGTTCATCAGCTTATACACTTCCTGGTAGTACTGTTCCGTAATGGGGATCCACTTGGGCTCCCTCGTGGTACCGCTGGTGGTGGCATACATCTTGGGTTTCCCCGGGAAAAGGACATCCGATTCGCCCTGCTTATGCCGTTCAATATAGGGCCGCAGATCTTCGTAATCGTTGATGGGCACCATTTCCCGGTATTGCTTAAAAAGGTCCTCCGGGCTTGACGCTTTTAGAATATCCTCAAAATGATGTTCCTTCCCATAAACCGTGTCTTTTGAAACGGTCAGAAAATTCCGCAGGGTTTGTTCCTGGGCTTTTTTGGCATCCTTTGAGGCTTTTTTAAGCTCCCCGATACCCTTTTTCCCGACCAGTGTTAAAGCAAAACGGATAAACCACCAGCCTTTGACTCGTTGTTCTTTCATTACTCCCTCCTGGTTGTATTTTAAAACCCCTTTTCCCCGGGTTAATCTGTCCCGCCAGGGGGCCTTGCCCGGTTAAAAGGCTTGTTTTACAACCTTTTATGTTTAAATATTGCGGTGAGCCGGTTTCAAAACCCGGTTGGTCTTAAAACAGCCTCGGCTAAAAACATCTCATTTACTAAACCCCATCTTCTTCCATCAGGAGCCCCCGTCGCCGGGGCACGCCGGGATTCCGGTATCATAACCCTCTCCGATTTTACGCCGGGCAGTGAAGGAGAAAGACTACCGAACCTGTCCCATCGAACCGAAGGCTCATAACCTTAGGGCAACGCTGATTAACGCGCGGCTAATCGGCATTATCCTCTTATTTTTCCGCGAAAAAACTACATTAACGGGAGCCTGTCCCAAAACTAATTGACTGTGCGCTAACGCGCACGGTTTTGGGCAGGCTCTTGCGGTTTTTCAGGCTTTCAGCCTTGCGAAACCGCAAATTTCAAGGTTGCTTTCCCAAAGACTGAAGTTTGGGGAAAGCCTCACGGGAGGCCGATTTATTCACAGTCGAATAAATCAGCGCTTCCGTAGCGTTACCGGAGCCGCTATTTTTGAGCCGCCGCGTCCAGTTCGGCAAGGATGGAAAGTTCCGTTTCCCTGTCAAAATACCGGGCCTTATCCATGTGGGGGACAAAGTTGGCGGTCTCACCGACCTTAAATTCATGGTGAGGTTCGGTCCGGGCAACCAGGGGCTGGGTGGGGGTGGTAAGCCAAAGGTGAATGTCCGCGCCCAGGGGTTCAACCACGGTGATCTTAACCGCCATGTTGTTATCCGCTCCGGGAGTTTCCGTAAAGGAAAGGTTTTCGGGCCGGATGCCAAAATAAATTTCCTTCCCCAGGTATTTTTTAAGGTATTCCACATGCTCCGGGGCGGGTTTTATATCAAAAGACCCCTCCTCCAGGGCAATACCCCCGCCTTTTTCCGTAACCTTAACGGTCAGGAAGTTCATGGGAGGGGAACCGATAAAACCGGCCACGAATTTGTTGACCGGGTGGTTGTAAAGATACAGGGGGGAGCCGATCTGCTGGATCTTCCCGTCTTTCATCACCACGATCTTGTTGGCCATGGTCATGGCTTCAACCTGGTCATGGGTAACGTAGATCATGGTCGCGTTCAGCCGCAGGTGGAGGTCCGAAAGCTCGGCCCGCATTTGCACCCGGAGCTTGGCGTCCAGGTTGGAGAGGGGCTCGTCAAAAAGGAACACCTTGGGGTTACGGACTATGGCCCGTCCTACGGCGACCCGCTGACGCTGCCCCCCCGACAGGGCTTTGGGTTTACGATCCAGGAATTTTTCAATATCCAGGATACGTGCGGCCTCATGGACCCGGCGGTCAATTTCGGATTTTTCCACCTTTTTTATCCGCAGCCCAAAGGCCATGTTTTCGTATACCGTCATGTGGGGATAAAGGGCGTAATTTTGAAACACCATGGCGATATTCCGGTCCTTGGGGGGGACATCGTTCATCAATTCACCGTCAATGTACAGTTCGCCCTCGCTGATATCCTCAAGACCGGCGACCATTCGAAGGGTTGTTGATTTACCGCAGCCGGAAGGGCCGACTAAAACCACAAATTCCTTGTCTTCGACCACGATGTTGGCATTGTCCACCGCCCGGACACTGCCCTCGTACACTTTACTAATTGCTTTTAATTCTACTTTAGCCATACTTCCTCCCTAAATTTGGGTTATTTTATACCTTTAGTCTAAATCCATACCGGAGATTTGTCAATGAAAATATAGAGGGCTTTGCGGCAATTCAAAATTTAAATAGGCATAAAGAGAAAAACCGCCTAATTCCCCTCAATTTTTCCATAAAAAATCCTTTTTTTCAAAAAAAACTTGTTTTTTTGTTTCCACAGCCTTATATTTGAGATACGGACTCATCTACCCGGAATTGTTCCGGCGGAGTCCTCAAAAGGGGTGTGGGTATGTCCGTCTGTTTGAACAGCCG
>JAIRMO010000231.1 GCA_031258625.1 Spirochaetaceae bacterium
TCAAAATGAGCGGACCAGTGTAAAAAAGGTTGCCCGGGAATTTGAAATGGAAGATCTCAGGGCCTATATCCGCAGAAGCGGCCTTACCATAAACCCCCGCTGTTTAGAATGAAGAACCCGGGAGCAAACTCCTGGGCATGGACCCCACCCTCCAATCAAAGACAACAAACAAGGGCCTTCAAAACCGGTGAATTTTGAAAGCCCTCAAAACATGAACCTCCGGAGAGAGAGGGATTTGAACCCTCGGTACCCTTCCGGGTACACACGACTTCCAATCGTGCACCTTCGGCCGCTCGGTCATCTCTCCAAAAAACGTATCTGTCCCCGAGAGGGATTCGGGGTTCCCTCGCAAACCTCCTGTTTGCTCCTCCACCCCCGCCTCCAGATGCTGTCGGCGGCATCCCTGCCGCCTGTTCCTCCCTTCGGTCGGCGCAGCTTCCGGTTCGAATCCCTCCCTTTGGGGGCTTTCTATACCCCTTCCGGTAGGTGTTGACGAAACCGGCAGTAATAGCTTATACCGGAGAGAGAGGGATTCGAACCCTCGGAACCCGTAGGGGTTCAACGGTTTTCGAGACCGTCCGATTCGACCGCTCTCGCATCTCTCCTATAACAACCTGAATAGCCTCCCCAGGATAACCCTGAGTGTCCCGGTATCACTAATTTACCTTAGCACAAATCAAGATATATTGCAAGCAGCAATCCAATGAGCGAAAACGGATGTTTCTCAAAGGGGTGATCGCCAAGATTCAACTTTGCTGATGTAAAATTCCCGCGCCTTGACATACCCCCGCCTCTTTATGGTATAGTAAACTTATAGAGGGAGCAATGCCGAACCTATATTCGGACGCGGCGGCCGCCAATATGGAAAAATACCTGATTTTCACCATCCTGGGGAAGTTTTATACCTTCCCCTCCCGGTTTATCAGTGAGGTGACCGCTTTTAGCCATGTGTATCCCCTGCCCCTGATGCCGGACTATGTCCGGGGCATTATCAACCGTTACTCGGTGCCTTTCGCCCTTATCGACATCGGCCTTCTCACCAGGGCAATCCCTACCCCCGAAGCCAAGGTGGTGGTCCTAAAAGAAGCGGTGGATAAGCTGGCGTTCCTGATTGACGATGTGGTGGATATTATCGATATTCCGGTTTCCGACATCTTAAAACTTGAACAGGGGGCGGAACGGGATGACGCTATCGATATTATCGAATCTTCCTTTGAATGGCATGATACCCATGTATTCGTCCTTGACATTCGGCGGATCATCAACCGGTTAAAAGCCGATTTTGAGCTTTAGGGCGTTTTATGCGGTATTTTGTATGTACCTTTGATCAGTTCGCCCTGGGTATCCCCGAAGATTCCGTAGCCTCCGTCATCATCCATTCCGAAGAAGTAACCGGAACGGTCAACCGGTATGAAGGGGGGGATGTCTTTTTTTCTTTGCCCCATTTTTTCGCCCTGTCCGGCCTGAGGGTCCGGCACGGTCTTGTCTTGAAACCCCGGAACCACGGGAATTCCCCGGAACCTGAGGAGGGCCCCCGGCGGGTGCTTTTGGTAAATTCCGTGGATCGGGAGGCGGACATACCCCCCGAGGACATCTATCCCCTGCCGGAACTGTTTTTGGCATCGGAGCAATTCCCCTTTTTTACCGGCATTTCCTTTGCGGGCCCCGTCATGATCGTTTTTATCGATCCGGCGCCGCTTATTGCCCGGATGCTCCGGGACGAGGAAAGGGAATCGGCATGATAAAAACCCTCGTTGTGGACGACAGCCCCCTGGTGCGGACGATTATCCGGGATTTCTTGGAAAGCGACGGAGCCTTTACGGTCATCGGGGAAGCGGAAAACGGCCTGGAGGGGCTGCAAAAGGCCCGGGCCCTCAACCCGGACTTGATCACCATGGATATTGAGATGCCCGTCATGGACGGCCTTGAAGCGATCGAAGGGATCATGAAAACCATGAGCATCCCGATTGTGGTGATCACTACCAAGGATACGGCCAAAAACGCCTACGAAGCCACGGTTAAGGGGGCCCTGGAATTTTACGCCAAGGCTAATTTTACCACCGCCATAGGTTCAGAAAGAAAACAGGAGATCCTCGCCTCCCTCAAGCGGATATCCCGGATAAAGGAACAGTCCCAAGGGCCGCCGGAATCGCGGCCCAACCGGGAGGTGGAGGCCCGGGAGATCCGGGGGGTGGTGATCGCCGCCTCTACCGGGGGCCCTAAGGCGCTGATGTCCCTCTGCGCCGCTATTCCGGCAACGTTTCCCGTGCCGATAATCCTGGTTCAACACAATTCTTCGGGGTTTGACGCGGGGTTCGCCCAATGGCTCAACGATTATACCCCCCTTGCCGTAAAGCTCGCGGAGAACCGGGAGAGCCCCGAAAAGGGGAACCTCTACGTGGCCCCCACGGACAAGCACCTGATCCTGGCGGGAGGACGTTTTTTGTTGGACGACGGGGAGCCGGTACACAGCCAAAAACCCGCGGCGGATGTTCTTTTTAAAAGCGCCGCCGAATGTTGGGGCCCCCGGGCCATTTCGGTGGTCCTTACCGGAATGGGCGCCGACGGCGCCGACGGCACCCGGTATATCCGGCAGGCCGGGGGGATCACCATTGCCCAGGACGAAGAATCCTCCATGATCTACGGTATGCCCCTGGCGGCATTTGAGACCGGCTGCGTGGACATGGTTTTACCCCTGAGAGAGATTCCCCAACAGCTTATCAAACTTATCCAACCATGAATAGCCCCTCAGACGCCCCCAAAAAGCCCGATGCCTCCCCGTCCGTTCCGGTCCCCGGGGAGCCGGCGGATCCGGTTATCAAGAACTTATACCGCCGGGTGGAACAGGCCCTGGGGATCCGGGCCGCCGCCGATACCCTGGAAAAACTGCGGGAATACCTGGAACAGCGGCACGGCGCCGGTTGTTTTAAAACCCCGGGCTTTTATGAGCAAATCCTTCGGTTCCCCGAAGACGTTTTTGCCGCCGCCCGGTTTTTAACGATCAACGAAACCTACTTTTTCCGGGAAACGGTCTATTTCGATCTCCTCCGGCAGGAATTCCTCCCCTACTTTGCCCGGCTGGACTACCCGATCCGGGTATGCTCCGCGGCAACCTCCATTGGCTGCGAAGCCTACAGCCTGGCCATGGTGATGGACGATTATTCCCGGACCATACGGCCCTTCCATTTTCAGATTGACGCCTTTGACCTGAACCCCGATGCCGTCAAAACCGCCAAAAACGGCCGGTACATGGCAAATACCCTGCGGGAAGACGGGGGCCGCTGGAAATTCCTCCTGAAACGTTATACCCAGGCGGAGGGAGATGGTTTTGTGGTGGCTCCCGGCTTACGGAACCGGGTCCATTTTTATACCCATAATATCCTGAATGGCCTCTTGGGTCATCATTATGATCTTATCTTTTTTCGGAACACCCTGATCTATTTTTCCGGGGATAAACGTCAAATCATCCTTGACCACCTGGCGGATGCCCTTTTGGACATGGGGATCCTGGTTTTGGGAATTTCCGAGACCCCGGCAGTCAGCCATCCGCTTCTGAAAAGCCAATATGCCCGGGAGGCCTTTTATTTTCAGAAGATTCCGGAAGGGATGTCCGCGGCGGTGTTTTTCCAAGCCGATCCCGTCCGGGACCCGGCCCCGGAACCGAGCCGGCCTTCCCTGAAAAAAACCATGATAAGCCCGGCGGATCCGGGGGGAATCGCCGTTCTTCTCGATGACCACGAAGGGGACCAGCCCATTATCAGGAGGCTTCCGGAGTTGTTCCGAAAGGCCGCGGAAGGAACGGAACCGCTTTCCGGGGATGAACTTTTCGCCGCCGTGATATATCTTTTGGGCCAGGAGGATTTCTCCAAGGCGGATATCCTGCTTGCTTTTATAGAAAAATACGACAATTCCGCCTTTACCCTTTTCCTCCGAGGGGAATACCACTACTTCAACCACCGGAAAAAGGAAGCGGCGGCCAATTACACGGCGGCGGCGGGTAAGAACAAAGCCTTTTGGCCCGCCTTTTACCGGATTTGTACCCTGGCGGCAAAGGAAAACCCGGTTCAGTACGAATACAAAACCCGGAAGGCCCTGGAAAGTATTGATCAGGGTAAGGAAAAGCGTTACGAACTTTTTATCGGGGGCTTTTCCCCGGATTACTACCAGCGGGTTTTGGAGAAACGGCTCCTGAGTACCCGAGGACCCGCGCGGAAATAAGCCTCAGCGAAGCAAGACGCGGACCTGCGGTCCGGCGCGGTATCTTGAACGGCGTTTTATTCAACGGAAGCCCGTTCGACAGGTGGAATTTGTTCGGAAATTGAAAATTTCGATCTGTTCACTAAAGCAAAACGGCTGATCAAACGCATATACTTTCTATGAGATCATTGCGGATACTGAAACAAGGGGGGTGGTACGAAATCCGTACCCGCGTCAACAACCGGGAACCCCTGTTCCGCTTAGGGACAGGCGCCGCAGCGACTGTCCCCAATAAGGCCCTGGCCCTCTGTTCACCCGGGTGTTCCGGGAGACGAAACTGCGGTTTGTCTTCGAGATTCGGGGGCTGTGTCTTGCGGATGACTGGCTGACGTTTTATATCAGGCCGGCGGATGGACTGGAACTTCCGGCTATCATGAAGTGGCTGAAGCAGGTGTTTGCCCAGCGGTACAACCGGGCGGAGGGGCGGATCGGACATATCTGGGGGGACCGGTATGGGTCGTGGATACTGGAGGGGG
>JAIRMO010000235.1 GCA_031258625.1 Spirochaetaceae bacterium
GCCCCTCCACTATCCACGACCCATACCGGTCCCCCCAGATATGCCCGATCCGGCCCTCCACCCGATTGTACCGCTGGGCAAACACCTGTTTCAGCCACTTCATGATTGCGGGTAGTTCCAGCCCATCCGCCGGTTTAATGTAAAATGTCAGCCAGTCGTCCTCCACATACAGCCCTCGAATCTCGAAGACAAACCGCAGTTTCGTCTCCCGGAACACCCGGGCGAAGAGGGCTAGGGCCTTATGGAGGCGGAACAGGGGTTCCCGGTTGTTGATACGGGTATGGATTTCGTACCACACCCCGTGTTTTAATACCCGTAATGATCTCATAGAAAGCATATGGGCTTGACCAGCCGTTTTGCTTTATTGAGCTGATCAAAAACTTCAGTTTTCAAATAAATTCCGCTCAAAACACAGAGCGGACGGGGTATGGTTGGTTCGAGAGGAAATTTATAGTACTGGGGGATTGCTACCCCATCACCGGCGGGGGATTGAAGCACCCCAGAGGATCCCCCGACAGAAGGCGGGTTCTTGGGTATTAAACCCCCATTGAATAAAACGCACCGTCCTTATAAGCTAAACCGGGTGATAAAATTGAAGGCGGGGGTTCCGGTGAATACATCGATGGAGGCCCCAACCGACGTCTGAAATACGAGCCAATCAAACCCAAAGCCGCCGAATATCTGCATCTGGAAAAACGGGTCCTCCCTATCCAAGGTCCTGCTTTTTTGATCCTCCGGTACATACCCCGCTGCCTGTGGCGGTACGAGGGAGTCGTCCAAGGTCAACGTTACCTTTCCTTTATTGGTACCGGTCATCATTTTAAGCCCCAGGTAGGGGACAAAAAAATTCAACGTATAGGACGCCTGGCCGCTTACGTAAACGGTATTGGTGGAAAGGGCCGTGTCAATCACCTGGGTGTCCAGGTCGAGCAGCCACTGGGCAAAACCGACGCCGGCGGAAACATCCGGGATTGCCCCCCTTTGCCGGAGCACTAAATAACGGGCGTCTACCCCCCAATTGGTCCATTTTAACCCCAGACTGGCGTCGTCGCCAAGGAGGGAACCAAAATCCAAATTGAGGGTGAAGAACGAAAATCCCAGGTCAAAGGGCAGATCCACCCCGCCGGTTTTTATGCCGCCGATCCGCAGGTCAAAGGAAACCGAAGGGAAGGGCAGTACCGGCAAAGGAATCACCTCTTCCCTGCCCAGGGTTTTTCCGATCTTGTTTAAAGTATCGGTACTCAGCAAGCCGACCCCTACATTCACCAACCCCACGGTAAAATGGGGGAGTTCCCGGGCGGTCTTTCCGGATCTTTTGGTAATTTGCGGAAAGGGATCCTGATACAGGTACCCTATCCACGCCTTGGGCTGGACATTCTGCTGGACCGCCACATCGGGAAGCACCTTTATGAAAGAAGGAAAATAGTCTTTCATCTGCCTTTCGGCATCCTCCAATTTAGCCACATCAGAGAGGGTTTGGGAAAACCCCAGTTCCCCAAGGGCCGCCGCGCATAAAACCGCCAAAACCAACTTTTTCATATCCACCGCCTTAAAAAAAATAATACCACCGGAAATACGGGCGTTTATCGAGTGTAACCGCGTCTCCACGCCGGCCGAATTTTGAGACTGAATCTATATTATTATGAGGATCGGGAAAAAGCAACTGTTTTCACCCCGAAATTCGCAAAATTCCCCTCAATTTGCAACCTTGATTCCCCGGGCATCCTCTAATATCCGGGGGATGCGGGTGATTTATTTAGAGAAGATGACCGTTGCCGAATTGGGGCTCCGGGCGGCGGAGAAATACCGTTGCCGGAAGGCATTTGAAATATACGGGGACGGGCATGTATACAACGGGGTGTGTTTTGGGGAATTCGGCCTGCGGATCCGGCAGTTCGCCGCCCTTCTTTATTCCCTGGGGCTTAGGCGGGGGGATCGGGTCATGATCCTGTCGGAAAACCGCCCCGAATGGGCCATGGCCTATTTTGGGACCGCCCTGGCGGGGATGGCGGCCGTACCGGTCCTTACCGAATTCACCGGCGAACACATCGCCGGTATCGCGGCCCACGCGGGGGTATCCGCCCTGTGGGTAAGCGGTAAACTGGCCCCCAAGCCGGCGGGGGCCGGGTTTGATCCCGATATTCCCCTGATATACCTGGACAGCCTCCGGGATGAGGAAGGCGGCGGCGGGGTAAAAAAGGCCGAAACCCCGGGGCCGGCCGGAGGAACCATCCGGGTCTCTGTCCGGGGAAGGGTAAAAGACCTCCCCCTGCGAGAGATAGATCCCCGCGAAGGCGGCGGGGCGGTATTCCCGGAACCCCGGGAGGATGACCTGGCGGCGATCATCTACACATCGGGGACCACCGGCAACAGCAAGGGGGTGATGCTCTCCAACCGGAACCTGATTTTCACGGTCCTTGCGGCCCGATCCCTGCTAAAAATCTTTCCCCGGGACCGGCTTTTTTCCATAATTCCCCTGGCCCATACCTATGAATGTACCCTGGGGTTGCTGATGGCGGTCCTTTGCGGGGCCTCCACCACCTACCTGGACAGGGCGCCTTCCCCAATGGTGCTGCTCCCCGCGATCCAGGCCCTCCGGCCCACGGCGATGCATACGGTTCCCCTGATCATCGAAAAAATATACCGGAGCAGGCTTCTTCCCGCCTTAAAGGCCAATCCCCTGTACCGGTTTCCCCTGACCCGGCCCCTGGCGATTCGGGGGGCGGGGCAAAAGCTCTTGTCCTTTTTCGGCGGGGCGGTCCGCTTTTTCGGCGTTGGGGGGGCCCCCCTGTCCGAAGATACGGAGGTTTTTCTCCGGAAGGCCCAATTCCCCTATGCCCCGGGGTACGGCCTCACCGAAACGGCCCCCCTGGTGGCGGGAACCGCCCCCTACAAGACCCCCCTTGGGGCCGCAGGAAGGGTCATCAAAGGGGTGGAGGTCCGGATCGTGGATAAGGACGGCCGGGTGGTGGGGGCCGCCGCCCGCCGCCTGGCCGTCCCGTACCGGGAATTTGCCGAAGGGGAGATCCAGGTCCGGGGGCCCAATGTCATGATGGGGTACTATAGGGACCCGGAACGGACCCGGGAGGCATTTACCGCCGACGGCTGGTTTAAAACCGGGGATCTGGGCTGCTTTGACCGGAAGGGCTTTCTCTACATCCGGGGCCGGCTTAAAACCGTAATCCTGGGACCCTCGGGGGAAAACATCTACCCCGAAGAAATCGAGGGGCTCCTCACCAGCTCAGGGCTCGCGGAAGACGCCCTAGTCTACCCCGGGGAACGGGGGGAGCTTATCGCCCTCGTCGTGTTGAGCGAAAAGGCCAAAACCATGCTGGCCGCCATTGGGGAGGGCCTGGGGGAATTAAAAAACGCGGTGAACCAACGGCTGGCGTCCTTTGCCCGGATAAGCCGCATTGAGGTTCAGAACGAACCCTTTGAAAAAACCCCCACCCAAAAGATCAAACGCTTTTTATATACCCCCGGGGAGAAATCCGGGGCTCAAAAAGACCCGCCCCCATCCCCATAGGGGGGCATTCGGTACAACTAAGGAGCGGTTCCACCGCCTTATATACCGGGGAGAAACGGGAACATGGGGGGGGAGGGGAAATGATACTGATTTGGATCGCCGTTTCCCCATACCGGGGTCTGACCCCATTGTCCAAATCCCCCCGCCCCGCTCCGGACTCCTCCTTCCCCGGAACCTCTCACTGTCAACAAGTTAAGGGACGTAATGCCTCAAAGTCCACAAGCCACCACCAAAGGTGGCGGCTTGTGGGGAGGCCCCTAAAAGGGGCCATCTCGTAGTTCGTGATCTTCGTCCAGCCGCTCGGCCTCTTCCTGATACTTTACGTACCTCTGTATCTTTTCCTCATCCATCCCGACCGTCGTGACGCAGTACCCGCGGCTCCAGAAGTGGTTGCCCCAGTACGGCTTTGTTCGCAGGCTTTTTCCCTTTTAAGATACCCATTACTTCGGAAATCGCCAGCTTCGGGGGGATTATCGCCACCAGGTGGACATGATCGGGCATTATCGTCATTTCAAGTATTTCTATTTTCTTCCAATCGCAGATTGATCTGATTTTCTTTTCTACATATTCTTTTATATCCCCCTGCAATTCCTATATCGATATTTGGGGGTCCATACCAAGTGATAATTGCATTGGTACACGACATGTGCGGCTTTTTTCCACTTTGCCATTGTTTCTTCTCCTTCTGGTATTATGGCATAGCCAGTGGTTTTTTAAGTGGCCAATTTTTTTTTGAAGTGCGAAAGCAGGAGGGCATAGAAACGGCATCGTAAACACGGTAGAATAAAGTTGCAAAACCAAACTATCGGAGGTATCGGACCAAGGGTCCGCCGAT
>JAIRMO010000237.1 GCA_031258625.1 Spirochaetaceae bacterium
ATGTAAACCAAGAGGAAGATGACAGCCGCGGCATGTACGCCGATCTGCGGTTCAAGCTTATCGAAACCGCCTGCCAAGATGGGTCTCAGGAACACCTCGTAGGATGTAAGCGCCGCACGTGGAGTTACAACAAAACCTACAGTGATAAAGACGCCGATCGCGGCAAAGATGAGCATAAACTTCCTGCCGGGACGGTAATAAGCGCCGATCTCGACCTGGGGAAACTTGGCGGAGGCGGCGAGACCCATGACACCGAAGACGGCGTCAAAGATAAAGAAAAATATGAAGCCGATAATCCATTGACTCCCACCGACAAATCCGAGAAAAGGCGGAAAGATCAGATTGCCCGCTCCGAAGAACTGCGCGAAAATCATAAAACCAACGGTCATGAGTGTGATTTTGCGGCTCTCCTGCTTCTTCACACTAGTAAGATCTGTTTCAGCCATGATTATTTCTCCTCCTGATTTTCAAAGTTAGATTGCAGCATCCATAAAAACTTTATTGCACAAGAAACCGATACGCGTATCACCTCCTTTCATATATCCTAAAATCCCACATATTTTTATGACTAGATCTTTTCCTCCTTTTTCCTGATTAATTAATAGTGTTGTTTGGAAACTTCAGTTTCCAAACAACTTCCACTAAAAACGCAGTTTTGTCGAACCTTCGGTTCGCGGGCTGAGAGCCTGAAAAACCGCAAGACGGTGGGACAACCAACTGCGTGGTCGAACACGTCTAATCATTGATTAACCTTAGAACGAAATTATAGGTTAATTGCTGATTAACGTCAAGGCGAATTGCCTCACCTTACAGCAATTCAAAGTTTAAATAGGCATGAAGAGAAAAGACGCCTAAAAAAACTTCCGGGGGGCGGTCAGCGGGGCGGCGCGCAGGTCGATTCTCTGATTATCAGCTCATAGGGAAGGACCGTATCCATTTCGACGCGCTCGCCGCTGTTGATGTATTTATGCAGGAGCAGGGCGGTACGCTCCCCAATTTCACTAAAGGGCTGACGGATGGTGGTAAGCCGGGGCATAAAATAATCGGATATTTCGATGTCGTCAAACCCGACTACCGAAACATCCTCGGGGATACGGAAGCCCTTGTCCTTTAAAACCCGCATGGCGCCGATGGCTAATTCGTCGGTGGCGGCAAAAATCGCGGAAAAATCCCGGTTCCGCAGCAGCAGTTCCCTCATGCCGTACATGCCGAATTCGGCGGTATCCTGGCGGACAAAAATGGTTTGTTCATCGGGGTTCCGCTTTATCCCCGCGGCCTCCAGGGCCCGGAAAAAACCCTCCGCCCGCTGGGAGCCGCAGGATAAGCCGTTGCTGCTTATCATCCGTATCTTCCGGTGCCCTAATTTAAGGAGGTGATCCACCGCGTCGTAGGCGGCGTCTTCTTCGCAGACATGGATTGAGGGGAAATCCGGGGAATTGAAGGTGGCGGTTACCAGGGGGAGTTCCATTTTTCTGACGGAGTCATAAAAAACCGGGTTCCGTATCTCGTGGATCATGATGATTCCGTCCAATGTTTCCGCCTTGAGTTTGATAAGGCACTCCTCCTCGCTGACCTGTTCAAATTTTACAAAAAAGAAATGGGTGTTATACCCAAAAGAATTCAAATGCCGCTCAACAAACGAAAAAAGCTGGCGTTGAAATATATTAAAGGTATCCGTCAGCACAATGCCCACGGTAAAACTCCGCCGCAGAACCATATTTCTGGCGGCCTGGTTGGGTACATAACCGGTTTCTTTTATGAGTTTGAGGATTTGTTCCCTCTTTTCTGAATTGACGTGTTTTTTACCGTTTACCACCCGGGAAACCGTGGAGGGGGACATACCGACCTGTTTCGCAATATCCTTGATACTTACCATATCCGTTGGCCTTTTGTCTATGAGCGGTTATTTCAAAGCTAACCCGAGTTTCGGGATCGGTCCATGGAGCCTGTTCCAAACCCCGGGCGGTTTTGGAACCGCTTCTATTATATTGAGAATCACTGCCTATGAATAGGCAGCAATTCAAAGTTTAAACAGGCATAAAGAGAAAAGACGCCTAAAAGAACTTCCGGGCTTCCTATTTGATGAAGTTCCGGGCGTTTATTTGGGTGATCATGTCGGTGCCGGGATCAATGTGTTTTTCCACGGCTTCGCCTTTAATGGCTTTGACCGCGCTTTCTACCCCCAAATACCCCATGCGTTTGGTCCGCTGGGCTAAGGTTCCGTAGAGCCCGCCGGCGATGATCGATTCGATGGCGTCCTGGTTTCCGTCAACTCCCACCACCACCGCCCGTTTGCCGGCCTGGGTTATCGCCCGGTAGGCGCCGTGGGCCATTTCGTCATTGGAAGCAAACACCGCCGCCACATCCGGGGTGGACTGGAGGATGTTTTGTATCATCGTAAAGGCCCGTTCCCGGTCGGAATATCCGGGCTGGCGGGAGGTAATGATATACCCGTTATCCCGGAAGGCTTTTTCCGCGCCGTCGGCCCGCTGGGTCGTAACCGGATTCCCCGGGGCCCCTTCGATAATGACCACCTTGGAGCCCAGGGGTATCTGGGTCATTATTTCCCCCGCCGCTTGAACCCCGGCGGTGTAATTTTCGATGCCGATAAAGGTTACATAATCGGTAAAACTTTCGGGCATCGGCGTATCGATCAGGATAACGGGGACCCCCGCGATTTTTGCCCGCTGAAGTACCGTTGCGGCGGCGGCGGGCTGGGAAGGGGCAAAAATCAAGGCGTCGATGTCCTGGACCATGGTATCCTGCACCATGTTGATCTGCTGTTCCACCGCGTCTTCCGTGGAAGGGCCCAGTTTGATGAGTTCCACCCCGTATTTCGCCGCGGCCTCGTCGCACCCCGCTTCAACGGTCCTCCAGAAGGTCGCGCTGCGGGTTTTAAGAACCACGGCGATCTTCAACCGGTTCCGATCCGAATCGCCTGTTTTTATTCGATTACAGGCGGTTATGCCTGCCAAAATCAGCATGGATATTACGAGTAATTTTTTCATCTTCATACCTCCTCAAGGGTTTGATGATTTATAGATGAGGCTGTTCCAAAACTTCAGTTTTTGGAACAGCTTCCTTGGATTTAAGGGAAAAACCGGGGCTTTTGACCGGTTTTTCCAAGAGCCTGTTCCAAAACCGTGCGCGTCAGCGCACAGTAAATTAGTTTTGGAACAGGCTCAGATGAATAGGGCGCCTCTCCCAAAACCTCAATTTCGGGGAGGCGTACTTTGTCTGTCCGGCTTCCTTAAAACCGGTCCGGCGCCGGTCAGGGCCGATCCTGTTTTACCGGGACCGGCAACAAATTAGGCGGCTTTGACTGCCTTTTTCCGCAGCACATCCAAGAAAACGGCAATGACGATAACCGCGCCGATGGCAAAGGTTTGATAGGCGGAATCAACCCGCAAGAGGTTAAACCCGTTCCTAAGGACCGCGATAAGCAGAACCCCGACGATGGTGTTCCCGATCTTCCCGATACCGCCGAAGAAACTCGCGCCGCCGATAATAACCGCGGCAACGGCATCGGTTTCATAATCAATCCCCGCCAGAGGATAGGCGGTGTCCACCCGGCCCACCAGAACGATCCCCGCCAGGGCCGCCATAAAGCCGCTGATCATATACACCAGATTCAGGATCCCGTTTACATTGATACCGCTCAAACGGCTTGCCTCTTTGTTACCCCCCACCGCGTAGATATAGCGGCCGGTGGTGGTCCGGGTCAAAAAGATGTACATAAAGATATAGAGGACCGCCACCAGGACAACCGAAACCGGTACGACCCCCAGGGACCGGCTGCCCAGAAAATTGATGGCCGGCTTGAACCCGTAGACCGGCGCCGTGGCGGTAACTGCCAGGGAAAGCCCCCGGGCCATCTGCCTCATTCCCATGGTGGAAATAAAGGGATGGGGAAGCCGCATTTTGGTAAGCATCAGTCCGTTGAGGAGGCCCAGGCCCATGCCGATGGCCAGGCAGAGGAACAGGGAAAGCAGGGGATCGACCCCCCAGCGGACGGTAAAAACCCCCATGCCCATGGTAGAGAGGGCTAAAACCGAACCCACCGAAAGATCGATTCCCGAGGTGAGGATGGCCAGGAACATCCCTATCGAAACAATCGAATTGACCGCGGCCTGGGCGGTGATATTCATTACATTATCCACCGTAAGAAACCGGGGAGAAGCAATAGCCATCACCGCGCAGAGCAATACAAGGTTTAACAATACCCCAAAACTGTACAGGTATTCCTTAAACCACTTCGTTAGCGGGTCCTTTAACCCCTGAATCGCAAACTTTTGATTTTTAGCCATATATACCCCCTTTGGTTTTTAATTCCGACTATCCTCAAGGCGGGTGAATCCTCCGTTTTTAAAGCCCGTTCCGGGATCCACCGGATTTTGGAACGGGCTCAAAGGTAGATCCAATATTGATATGGTCTATGTCTTCCATGAAAGCCATGGTTTTTAACCCCTTACATTCCCTCCCGTATGTCATTCGCTATCCCCACCGCGGCATACATGATCTTTTCCTGGGTAACTTCATCCCGGTTGAATTCCGCGGTGATCCGGCCTTCGTGCATCACGATGATCCGGTCCGACATACCGATACATTCATCCATTTCGGAACTGATCATGATCACCGCCGCTCCGTCGGCTACCAGTTGGTTCATCAAGTTGTAGACTTCTACTTTAGTGCCCGCATCGATACCCCGGGTGGGTTCGTCAAAAATAAAGAGCCGGGCCTTCGAGAGGAGCCATTTGGCGATCACCACCTTTTGCTGATTCCCCTCGCTTAATTGGCCGGCCACGGCCCCCACCCCGGCAGTCCGGAGCCGGAGTTCCCGGGCGATCTGTTCCGCATCCTTCCGGACAAGTCCAAGCCTAAGCAAACAAAACCGGGTATAGGCCTTTAAACGGACCAGGGTGGAATTAAATTCCACATTCTGAGTCAGGATCAAGCCCTGGTCTTTCCGGTCCTCGGTTAAAAAGGCTATCCCCGCCTTTACCGAATCCCGGGGGGTTTTGATAACCACCGGTTTCCCCCGGATCATAATCTGTCCCCTGTCAATAGGATCCGCCCCGGTAATGGCCCGGACCGTCTTGGTACGCCCCGAGCCGACAAGTCCCGCCATCCCCAGGATCTCACCGGCCCGGATGGAAAAGGAAATGTTCCGAAACGCCCGTTTGCGGGACAAACCGGTAACGGAAAGTATCTCCTCCCCGGGGGTGGTTTTTACCTTAGGGTATTTCTGGGTGATGTCCCGGCCCACCATCATTTTGATGATGTCGTCCACGGTTATACTCCGGACATCGCTGCGGCCCACGGTTTTTCCATCCCGGAGTACCGTAACGCTGTCGCAGATCTCCTTAATCTCATGAAGCCGGTGGGAAACATACATGACGGTAACTCCCCTTTTTTTCAGTTTCCCGATAATATGAAAGAGTTCCGTCATTTCCTTTCCGCTTAAACTGACGGTGGGTTCATCCATGATGATGAGTTTTGCCTTGGCGCTCACCGCCCTGGAAATTTCCACCATCTGCTGCTGCCCCGCCTTTAGGGAATCGGTCCGGACCTTGGGATCTATGTTTGACCCCAGTTCGCCGAGAATTTTTTGGGAATGGTTGTACATCTTCCGGCGGTCCATCACCGTGGTTCCCTGAACAAAGACGGGTTCCCGGCCCAAAAATATATTCTCATACACCGCCAGGTGGGGGATAAGATTACGTTCCTGGTAAACACAGGCGATCCCCAGATCCATGGATTTCCGGGGGGTAAGACGGGTCAGGGGCAGGCCGTTAAAAAAGATTTCCCCTTCATCCGGGACATGGGCGCCGGTAATGATCTTGATCAGCGTGGACTTTCCGGCGCCGTTTTCCCCTATTAACCCGTGTACTTCCCCTGCTTTTACCTGAAGACTCACCGAGTCCAGGGCCAAAACACCGGGAAATTTTTTGGATACGTTATTTAAACTGAATAGTGTATTCCGAACCAAAACAAACCTCCTTCCGGCGCCAATCAGTAAACATCCCTTCCGGTTTTTTTACTTCCCCCTGGGCCACCGTTTTTAAAAATTAAATTGCAAACGTTATTAAATTATAATCGATGAGGCTTTTCATCCGTCAGAATTTTTATGTAAAAACAGCGAAAATTTTGAAGTTTTTTCTTATAAATCCGAGAAAAAGAAAACATTTTTTTATTTGTATTTGTTTATAATGTAATGAATTATATTACTATGTGTTTATTTTAAATATCATTAATTAATTTAAGAATTTATCCTCCCAGAGGACTTTACAAACGCTCTTTCACGACATATCCTCAATATGGTAACGTTTGCAATTTGTTATTGAAGGAGCTGTTCCAAAACTAAAATTGCGGAAAGCGGCCTTAGGGCTGCACAGGTCCTTGGATTTAAAAAGGAAAAAGCTGCCCTTTTACCATTTACTCCAAAGCCTTTCCCGAAACCAACCGGGTTTTGGGAAAGGCGCTAATCTAAGGAAGCGCTGATTTATTCAATCGAGAATAAATCAGCGCTCCTTTAATGCGGTTTTTTCGCAGTTTTTCGTAGAAAAACGAGAAAAATAATCGGGCAACGATGGTTGGCGTCAAGTTAATTAAACAAGCCTTTGTAAGCGTTGCGCTATTTGAACCGGAGCAAGCTCCGGGGTATTAAACAAGGCTCCCGAATAAGGAGAAAAATAAGGATGCAAATCCATCATAAGACTCCCTTTAACTGGGGATATACCCCCCTGATTACCCGGAGCGGCGCTACCGCGGATATGCTTATGGAGTTTGGGGTACTCCGTCTCGCGCCGGACGAAACCTTCGAGGCCTATTCCAAAACCGACGAGGCGGTATTCCTTTTGGCCGGCGGCGACGCGATAATAAACGTGGGCCAGGACGGATCCCGGGAAATTTCCCGGCCGAATCTTTTTGATCATTCCCCCTGGTGCCTCTCGATTCCAAGCCATAGACAGATTACCATCGGCGCCGGAGAGGAAGGCGCCGAGTTCTATTACTGCGCGACAAAAAACACCAATCAGTTTGACCTAAAACTCTACACCCCCGAAGATTGCCGGAGCGAGTTCCGGGGAGAACGGACCCTGCGGGAAACCTCCACCCGGATCGTCAGGACTATCTTCGACGACATCAACCACCCCGATTCCAACCTGGTCATCGGGGAGGTTATCGGGGTGCCGGGGAAATGGTCCGGTTATCCCCCCCATCACCATCCCCAGCCGGAGATCTCCCACTACCGTTTTCTCCCCGGCCAGGGGTTCGGCCTCATGGCCGTTGGGGATACCCCCTATATCATTCAGGATAAGGACACGATCCTCATCCGGGAGGGGGAGATTCACCCCCAGGTAACCGCCCCGGGTTATGCCATGTGGTACCTCTGGGTGATCCGCCACCCGGAGGGCGCCCGTTACGGTCCCGCCACCAATACCCCGCTCTTTATCGATGACCATTTGTGGGCCATAGGGGATGAAAATACAATTTGGCGGCCGGAAAAGGGGGCCGCCCAAAATCCGGTTTAAAACACCACCAGTGGGTTTTATGCCCCCGGAGCGCGGCCCCCGGGGAATGCGCGGCTCCCTCCTCCACCCGCCACGGGCAGGCGAAGGAGGGAGCGGGATTTCCTTGGGGGAACCCGCTCCGGGGGGCTTAAAACCCCCGAAGGGGGCTTGGAAGCCATAGGCGTTTACTTAGGGAACAAGGGACCCCCCTCTGGGGGCGGGGTTTGCATAAATATACGGTTGGGGTCTGACCCTTTACGTATATTTATGCAAGGAGTGGGGGACGGACCCGCTATGCGTATACGTTGCGGAAAAAGTCCGCCGGTTACCCTGATTTTCACGGATTAAAGAGGCTAAAATCAGCGTTAATCCGCGGATAAATTCTTCCACTCGCGTTTAAGTAAACGCCTATGGGCTTAAAACCCCCGAAGGGGGCTTGGAAGCCATGGCTTTTGACTCGGAGGCTGCGGCTTTAGATTAAACCGATCTTTTTTTAAACTGAGAATTGCTGCCGGGCAGCCTGTTACGCTTGTAGGTTTTGCGCGAAGTGCAACAAACTCTACCGTTGCACCCTGCCGGAGGTGTTCCCCCCCGCAAGGGCCTCCACTTCGGCCAGGCTCATCAGGTTAAAATCGTGTTCCACGGTGTGTTTTAGACAGCTTGCGGCCACGGCGAAGTCGATCGCCCGCTGGTTTTCCCAGCCCTCCAGCTGCGCGTAGATCAGGGCCGCTCCGAAGCTATCGCCGCCACCCACCCGGTCCACGATACGGACCGCATAGGTGGGCGCAAAAACCGAAGCCTCCGATCCGCCGTCGTAGAGCATCCCCGACCAGTTGTTGTCGCTGGCGGAAATACTCCCCCGCAGGGTGATGGCGACCTTTTTAAACCCAAACCGGATGGTTAATTGCCGGGCCACCGAAGTATACCCTTCCCGGCTCAATTTTCCCTTTTCGATATCCGTCCCTTCGGCCCGGATACCAAAAACATCGACGGCATCCTCCTCATTGGCGATACAGACATCCACCAACGGCATCAGTCCCGCCATAACCTCCCCCGCCTTTTCCCGGCTCCAGAGCTTTTTCCGGTAATTGAGGTCGCAGCTAACCCGTACCCCCCGCCGCTTCGCCGCCTCCAGGGCTTGCCGGCAGACAACGGCGCAATTATCGCTCAAGGCCGGGGTGATACCGGTAAAATGAAACCAGTCCGCCCCCGTAAGCAGGGTATCCCAGTCGAATTCGCCGGGCTTAACCTCGGCTATGGCCGAATGGGAACGGTCGTAGATCACCTTGGACGCCCGCTGGGAGGCGCCCTTCTCCACATAATAGGCCCCCAGCCGCTCCCCTCCCCGGAGGATCTTCGAGGTGTCCACCCCAAAACGGCGCAGCTCATTCACCGCGCATTGTCCAATCTCATGGGCAGGCACTTTGGTAACATACGCGGCGTTCACCCCGAAATTGGCAAGGCTCACCGCTACATTCGCCTCGCCCCCCGCATAGGAAGCCTCAAATTCCGTGGCCTGCACGAAACGCAAATGCCCCTTGGGATTGAAACGTACCATACTTTCCCCAAAACAAACCACCCGTTTCATTCTTCTTTTCCTCCTACCGCCTTGACATACTCCGCCGCAAGGGCGGAAATCCGGTCAAAGGCCCTGGTTTCGATCCATTCCTTGTTGACCAGCTTGCCTCCAACTCCAAAGCCCGCCGCCCCGGCGGCAAGCAATTCACCGATGTTTGAGGGCTCCACCCCGCCTACCCCCAAAAAGTGGAGGTGCCCCAGCGGCGCCTTGAGGGCCTTGAGGTATGCCGCGCCCACCGAGGCAATCGGGAAGAGTTTCAAAAAATCCGCCCCGGCCTTATGTGCCGTTACACACTCACCCGCGGTTAATTCCCCGGGCAATGAAACCAGTCCCAGCCGGCGGGTCTCCCGGATGATCTCCCCATCGGCATGGGGTGAAATAATATACAAGGCCCCGGCATCGGCGGCCATGTGCAGCTCCGTCGTCGAAAGCACCGTC